>DATIAI010000240.1:0-2176 GCA_035458065.1 Algoriphagus sp.
CTGGCTAAAGAAAAACCGGAATTTGTACTGATTGGATCGCCGGATCACTGGCATGCGCTCCAGTGTATAGATGCGCTCAAAGCCGGAGCGCATGTCTATGTGCAAAAGCCCATTTCGGTCGACGTAATCGAGGGAGAAGCAATGGTAGCCGCTGCGCGAAAGTACAAAAAGGTTGTACAAGTGGGAACCCAGCGAAAAAGCACTCCACATTTGATCGATGCAAAAGAACAAATCATCGATTCAGGCAAATTGGGTAAGATTTCCCATGTGGAAATTTGCTGCTACTATCACATGCGCGCAAACGGAAACCCTCCGGTTGAGCCGGTCCCGGATTTTTTCAATTATGAGCTTTGGACCGGTCCGGCCCCGCTGAGACCTTACGACGGCATCCCTCACAAGCGCTGGTGGAGAACTTTTATCGAATATGGAAATGGCATCACCGGCGATATGTGCGTGCACATGCTGGATACTGTCCGCTGGATGCTGAAGCTTGGCTGGCCTACTCAGATTACCTCCACGGGCGGAATTTATGTGCAAAAGGAAGGGAAATCGAATATCTCTGACACCCAGTCTGCCATCTTCGAATATCCCGAACTGAATGTCGTTTGGCAGCATCGCACTTGGGGCAATCCGGATGATCCGACTTATCCTTGGGCTTTTAAGATTTTTGGGGAGAAGGGAATGCTTGCCGGAAGTACCATGCAAGCCGATTATATCCCATTGGACAAGAATGAAAAACCGATTCATTTCGAATGCCTTTTCGAGCGGGAGAAATATCCGGAAGATGTCACCGAGCCGGACAACGAATTGAATGCAGCACCGGCAACCCGACTTCACATGAAGAATTGGCTGTCAGCGATCGAGACCAATTCCCTACCTGTGGCAGATATTGAAGAAGGACATATTTCTACGGCTGCTTGCATATTGGCCAATATCTCAATGGATCTGGGTGGCCGAACCTTGAAATACGATCCCAAGACAAGGACCGTCCTCAACGATCCCGAAGCCACAGCCCTTCTGAGAAGACCTTATAGGGCGCCTTATGTGCACCCGGAACCGGACAAGGTTTGATTTGATGCTTCGACTCCGCTCAGCACAAAGGTTAAAAATTTGAGATTTAAAATCCCAGACAACATCAAACTGTCTGGGATTTTTCTTATCTGATAATCAATGGGATATAAATTAATAATCCCTGCATTTCTGAAATTAATTTTTAGAATTGCAGGAATGATAGCTCGAAAAACAGAAGACGATTTCAATTTTCCATCCCTTTTTTAAGTCAGGATTTTATATCGGTAAAAAACATTGTAATCCTTTTCCTCATCTACCTCTGGTTTGATGTAAATCACATCTTCTTTGTCGAAGTAATGGATAGCGCCTGCCACGGGTAATTCGGATATGGTTCGCTGATTCCCTTCCTGATCCACCAGGATATATTTTGCCTTCCGGTACGTTTTGAGCATGTTTTTGAATTCCGGATCGTTCATGTAATCCTCAGTTTTAGCCCGCAGTTCCTGGTAAACCTCCAACGGGACTTCCGTATGAAATTCCAGCAGAAAATATTTCCCTCCACCTTTGATATCCGTGAATGCAGGATACAAAAACGGCTGCTCCATAGGATCCACTTTCAAATCTTCCCTTCTCTCCGGATGAAAAAGCTGGGATTCACCGACTGGGTTCAAACTTCCTTCGTCAAGTGTATAAAAAAACACCTGATTGCCGATCCTTGGCAAAACTGCGATCCGTTCACCTTTTCCCAAAACTGAGACAAAAGGCAAGGCCTGACCCACCCATTCTTTATCTTTTTTCGGTTGCCAAGAGTCCGGGTACAAACTAAACCTATTTAAGGAATCAGTGCCAGGATAATATAAATACCCAGTCTGGGCATGCTCGTAAAATTCCGGTTTTTGGCTCTCCGGAGTCATCCACTCGGGATCGATCGCATTGGTTTCGACACCCAAAATCAAATTAGAGTTTCCTTCTTCAACTACCGAAAATGACTGACGCGTCACCGAAATCTCCACCATATTAAGGCCCTTGGCCAAAGCAGGACTCATCCGGACCTTAGTAAACTCAGAATCGAAAAAGCTCAGCTTCATTTCGGCGGAGATCTCTTTGACCACCAGCTGATCTCCCATAAAAGCAACCTCCATAGGGAAATTGACCTGATTGGGAC
>DATIAI010000241.1:0-3541 GCA_035458065.1 Algoriphagus sp.
GGAGGATTTTGAGTTCCAGCCCAATGTTAATTTTGTCCAAACCTTACGTGGGTCCATTGCAGGAGTTTCGGTTACGGACAATGGTCGGGCAGGTTCTGACGGATCCATCGTAATCCGTGGGCTATCCTCCATAAGTGGAAATAATGATCCCTTGATAGTATTGGATGGCATACCCTACTATGGTGGGTTGTCAGATATCAATTCAAATGACATTGAAACCATAGACATATTAAAAGATGGAAGTTCTGCGGCTATTTACGGTTCCAGGGCATCAAATGGTGTGATCATGATTACCACAAAAAAAGGGAAAAATGAGAAACCAAAATTAAACTATAACGGATACTTTGGTTTTTCAGATTTTGCTTTCGTACCCAATTCGCTTGGCCCAGACAAGTATCTAAAGCTAAAGGAAGATGCCAGTGATTTCACCGGAAGGGATCTCACCCAACTCAATCCACTGGAAGAAGAAAGCATAGCCAATGGATGGTCTATTGACCCATGGGAGGCTATTAAACAAGATGCTCCCATGCAAAATCATGAATTGAGCATTTCCGGATCAACCGAAAAGGTAAATTACTTTATTTCGGGAAGTTACGTTGATCAAAAATCTCCTCTTTACGGAGACCAGTTCAGTAGGATTTCAGGAAGAATCAACCTCGATATACAGGTTACGGATTGGTTCAAAGTTGGTACAAATACAGGCTACACCGTTAAGGATTATTCGGGCTATGAAGCTGATTTTTCAGTGGTAAATTTCCTTAGCCCATTCTCCCAAATGTTCAATCAAGAAGGGGAAATCTACCGATTGCCAATGAATGATGGGTTAGCTGTAAATCCCCTGTTTGGTCCTGTCCAAAACCAAAATCATGACGTAAGAAACAACCTATTCAGCAACATTTATGCAGAGGTCAAGCTACCGATAGACGGTTTAAAATTTACGATCAGAAATGGGAACACACTGCTTCAGAACGAAGCTTTTGGATATAATCCTTCATTCAACCGCGAAGGATTTAATATCCTGGGATCGGGTGTGAAATCCCATGGCAAAACCTACAATCTGGTATTGGAAAACATCCTGAGATATGATAAAAACATCAATGAAAACCATGCGATTGATGTGACTTTATTATATGGTTTTGAGTCCAGCAAGAGTAACACCTCGCGTCTCTCCTCAAACAATATATTCAACGATGCACTGGGCTATAACGGACTTGGAATAGGTGAAAACCAAACTGTGCAAACAGGGGCCATTGAATCGACCGCTGTTTCAAGTATGGCTAGGTTCGGATATCGATATCAGGAAAAGTACATGCTCAATTTTACAGTTCGAAGAGATGGATATTCCGCATTTGGTGAGGACAGTAAGTATGGTGTATTTCCATCCATGGGGGCGAGCTGGGTATTATCCAATGAAGAATTTTTTAACTCAAGCGCGATTGATATTCTTAAGCTGAGATTCTCCTACGGTAAAAACGGCAACAGAGGTGTAAATCCCTACACTGCCCAAAGCAATATTGCGGTTACTCAATATGTGTTTGGAGACGGTGGCGCTCCCAGCATCGGGCTTTATCCGACCTCTTTTGCCAATCCGTTCTTAGGATGGGAAACCACTTTGGGCTCAAATTTGGGACTGGACTTTGGATTTTTCAAAAGCAGAATTAACGGATCACTGGAGGTTTATAACAACAATACATCGGATTTGCTCCTGCAGCTTTCGGTTCCAAATGTGAATGGTTACAATCAGCTTTTCACCAATCTTGGAAAAATGAACAACAAAGGCCTTGAATTGACTTTGAATTCGGTGAATATTGACAGAGGCGGGCTAAAATGGAACAGTACTTTGGTTTACTCCCTGAACAGAAATGAAATCGTAGAACTAAATGGAAAAGAGGATGACATTGCGAGTAGAAGATTTATCGGCGAGCCTTTGTTTTCCCACTTTGATTATGTGTATGATGGAATCTGGCAGGAAGGAGATGACCGAGCCATTGACCCTACTGCAAAACCAGGTTATATCCGGTTCAAGGATATCGATGGAGATGGACTGATTACCCCAAATGACAGAAAGGTAATCGGCACAAGCCAGCCGGATTTTTTCTGGGGAATCACCAATTCGGTCCAGTACAAAGGTTTCATGCTCTCCTTTCTGGTAAACGGAGTCGTGGGGGGAATTTCTCCAAATCCGGTAATCAATCCAGGCACAAATTTCTATGACCGTGTAAATATCCTCGATTTGCCTTATTGGACTCCGGATAACCCACTGGAAGATAGACCAAGCGTAGGTTATCCAAATCCCTATGGCTATGGATTTTACCAAGAGAGAGAATATGTGAGACTTCAGGATGTGACACTTGCTTACTCACTTCCCAACAGTCTGATGTCGAAGTTAAAACTATCCCAAACCAGGGTTTACATCTCCGGTAAAAACCTGAAAACCTGGACAAATTGGATGGGCTTTGACCCGGAGCACGGACAGGCGGGAACATTTAACCCTTCCCTTGCAGGACCCTTATTGAAGTCCATCATTTTTGGCCTCAACATCACCATCTAAGTCCGCCCACCATAAATAACCTCAGTATGAAAAAGATAACTAATTATAAAAATATAATTCTAGGTCACGTATTGGCAATCTTTTTTGCCTTTGGCTGTAGCAGCGATTTTCTTGAAGAAGTGCCCTTGGATCGATTTAGCCCTGAAAATTCACTGGTAGATTATGCCGGATTTGAAGCCTATGTAATTTCCCTGCATCGATTTGCCAGAGAGGAAAACTTTGAGGATAGACCGGACCCCATGGGTAATGGCACAGATGTCAGTATGAGTGGTGTACCCGATGGCCGGTTTTTCTCTGATTACACCCTGATCAATGCACAATCCGGAGAAGTAACCAGCATGTGGAACTGGGCATATACCAAAATGATCAAAGTGGCAAACCTGATTATTACCAGGGCTGAAAATCCTGAGGTACGCTGGACAGAGGATGAAAAAAACAGAATCCTTGCTGAAGCCAAATTTTTCAGAGCCTATACTTACAATACCTTGATCAACCTGTTTGGCGGGGTGCCCATTATTTCTGAGGAGCTGGCACAACCCCGGTTTGATTTTGAAAGAGCATCACGGCTGGAGGTATTGAATTTTATCAGAGAAGACTTGGAGTTTGTGGTCCAGTACTTACCAATAGTCACCGGTTCAGCAGATTCAAATGGGAGGATTTTCAGAGCTGCCGGATTTCACTTGTTATCAGAAGTTTACATCAGCTTGGGCCAGGAAACTGGAGATGCCTCCTATTATGACAAGTCGATCGCTGCAGCGTCATCTGTTATCGATGGAACAGCGGGAGAATACAAGCTTATGACCCAGAGATTTGGTGACCTTTCCCGCCCGGGTGATGTATATTCTGATCTGTTCTGGACCAATCAGCAAAACCGCGCTTCTGGCAACCTGGAGACCATCTGGGTAGTCCAATATGAATTCGGGACCCAAGGAGGCGGGGAAATGGAAAATACGCATATCCGCTGGTGGGGTCCAAAATTTGAGGATGCCC
>DATIAI010000242.1:0-4080 GCA_035458065.1 Algoriphagus sp.
CCTGATTAAAGGAAAGCATAAGCACAGGCTTTTCGATCTGGGCTTTCTTTGGGACTGAAATGAATATCCCATCTTCAAAAGAAGCCTGATTCAAAGCTGCAAAAGCATCTTTTTCAGGCTTTGCGATTGAGCCAAGGGAAAGTTCCGGTTTCTCAGAAATCAATGAAACCTCAAGGTCATCGATTTTGGAGGAAAGTTCCGGAATGAATTTTCCATTGAAGAAAACCAACAGATCTCCTTCAAAGCCCTCGAAAATTGCGGCTTTCACTTGCTCTTGCGTCAATTCGAAAGGAAGTGCAAGGGAGAAGTTGGAGATGCTTTGCTCCAGCTTTTTGCTGATGCTGGTAAATTTATATTCCTCGGCTTTTACTGCAGGAAGTCCCTGTGCTTGGAAGCTATCTTTGGCCGATTTTCTGGCAGAATCAAAGTTCTTGGGAGCTGCCGCTATAAGGCTGCTGAATGTATCTTGTTTGGTCAAGGTACTCATGATTGTGGTTTTAGAAATCAGACTGTGGCTGCGGAATCAATTTCATCCTTGATCCAGTCGTAGCCTTTTTCCTCAAGTTCCATAGCCAGTTCTTTGGTGCCTGACTTTACGATTCGGCCTTTGTAAAGCACATGTACGAAGTCGGGAACGATATAATCGAGCAAACGCTGATAGTGGGTCACCACAATGGTGGCGTTTTTATCTGATTTCAATTGGTTGACTCCGTTGGAGACAATTCTTAAGGCATCGATATCAAGCCCGGAATCCGTTTCGTCCAAAATAGACAATGTGGGCTCCAGCATCGCCATCTGGAAGATCTCGTTTCTTTTCTTTTCTCCTCCGGAAAAACCTTCGTTCAAAGATCTGCTGAGCAATTTCTGGTCGATTTCCACGAGCTTCATTTTCTCCTTCATCAGGGTCAAAAACTTCACCGCATCCAAAGGCTCCTGTCCTCTGTACTCGCGAACCTGATTGACGGCAGTTCTGAGGAAATTGGTGGAAGAAACTCCAGGGATCTCTACAGGGTACTGGAAAGCAAGGAAAACGCCTTCTCTTGCCCGGTCTTCAGGAGCTAGATCCAACAGATTTTTTCCTTTGAAATTCACTTCACCTTCAGTCACTTCATATTCTTCACGACCTGCAAGTACAGAGGCCAAAGTTGACTTTCCGGATCCGTTTGGACCCATGATCGCGTGTACTTCGCCAGCTTTTACTTCCAGATTGATTCCTCTCAGGATTTCTGTTCCCTCGATCGATGCGTGCAGATTTTTTATTGATAACATGATTCTAATTTTTCAATTTTTAAATATTCCAATTTTTCAATCGGAGAATTACCCAACGGATCCTTCCAGTGTCAACGCCAACAATTTCTGCGCTTCCACTGCGAATTCCATCGGAAGTTGGTTCAATACTTCTTTTGCATAGCCATTTACAATCAACGCAACAGCATCTTCTGTGGCAATCCCTCTTTGGTTACAATAGAAAATCTGATCCTCCCCGATTTTGGAAGTGGTTGCTTCGTGCTCCACTTTGGCACTTGGATTATTGATATCGATATAAGGGAAAGTATGCGCTCCGCAACGGTCTCCCATCAGCAAAGAGTCACACTGGGAGAAGTTTCTTGCATTGTCTGCGCGCTTCATCACCTGAACCTGTCCTCTGTAAGAGTTTTGGGATTTCCCTGCAGAGATACCTTTGGAAACGATTCTTGACTTCGTGTTTTTACCGATGTGAATCATTTTCGTTCCGGTATCCGCTTGCTGGTAATTGTTTGTTACCGCTACAGAATAAAATTCTCCGATGGAATGATCACCTTTTAGGATACAAGAAGGATACTTCCAGGTAACAGCAGAACCGGTCTCTACCTGAGTCCAGGAGATTTTGGAATAGTCACCGGCGCAGATTCCGCGCTTGGTTACAAAGTTGAAGATTCCGCCTTTTCCTTCTTTATCACCCGGATACCAGTTTTGAACGGTTGAATATTTCACTTCAGCGTGGGCTCCGGCGTAGATTTCCACTACAGCCGCGTGGAGTTGATTTTCATCGCGTGAAGGTGCAGTACAGCCTTCCAAGTAGCTCACATAAGATTCCTCGTCCGCTACGATCAAAGTTCTTTCAAACTGACCGGTGTTAGCTGCATTGATTCGGAAATAGGTGGAAAGCTCCATCGGGCAACGAACTCCTTTTGGAATGTAGCAAAACGAACCATCTGAGAACACAGCAGAATTCAGGGCTGCATAATAATTGTCAGTCATGGGTACGACCGAACCCAAATATTTCTTGATTAACTCAGGATGCTCTTTTACAGCTTCGCTGAATGAACAGAAAACGATTCCAAGTTTGGAAAGGGTACCTCTAAAGGTAGTTGCAACAGAAACAGAATCTAAAACAGCGTCAACAGCAATGCCTTGCAATCTCTTCTGCTCATTCAAAGAGATTCCCAATCGCTCATAAATGGCGATCAGTTCAGGGTCAACTTCGTCAAGATTTTTTGTCTTTTTGATCTGCTTTGGAGCAGAATAATATCTGAGTGCCTGAAGGTCAATTTTAGGGTAATGAACATTGGCCCAAGTCGGCTCAGTCATGGTCAACCAAGTACGAAAAGCCTTTAATCTCCACTCGAGAAGCCATTCCGGCTCTTCTTTCTTTGCTGAAATCCATCGAATAATGCCTTCATTCAGACCAATCGGAGCTTCATCAGCTTCGTAATTGACTGACCAGCCATGTTCGTATTCTTTGGAGGTTAATTCTTCTAAAATTGAGTTGTCTTTGCTCATGAGCTGAGTTATTTAGACTAATTACATTTTAACTGCGAAGGTACAACATATAATTAAAATACAATGTTCGCCTTCATTCTAAAAATCTATGAGGCATGTAAAAAACCAGGAAAAAAGGCCTTAAAACTTCCTGATTTCCAATAAATGCCCAGAAAAAATAAAATCCGGTTAAAACCGGATTCCATTCCAAATTTGATAATTCTATATGAAATTATTATCTAGATTTAATCTAAATAGTATTATTTCTCTTTGTCAAAAAACTGAATAGGTCTGTTAATGCTCTCTTCCAAGACGATCAAAGTTTCGGTTCTGTCGATTCCGTCCACTTTTTGGATCTTATCCAAAACCAATCGGAGGTGATTGGTATCACGGCAGATGATTTTTGCGAAAATTGAATAATTACCTGTCGTATAGTAAGCACTAACTACTTCTGCAATCTCTTTCAGCTTTTCAATAACATTATCGTAAAGGGAACTTTTCTCCAGATAAATCCCGAGGAATGCAGAGATGTCATAACCCAACTTGGAAAAGTCAATGTTAAGGGTTGCGCTTTTCACAATTCCCATATCCTCCAATTTTTTCATCCTCACGTGGACAGTTCCTGAGGAGACAAATACCTTCTTGGCAATTTCAGTGTAAGGGGTTTTTGCGTCTTCGTTTAGCAAAGAGATAATTTTCAGGTCTATGTTGTCGATATCTAAAATTTTGTCCATTTTCCTATAGAGGATTTAGATGATTGTTAATGAAGGATGCGGTAAATTAGAGATTGTTCAAAATATTGCAAAATTTTTTTTTCAATTTGTAATTAATGACAAAATCCATTTACTTTGGGCTTATCAAATAATAGCAATTGAAAATTTGGTTTTGGATGCAATGATTTACAGATAAATCTGACATCAAATAAAAAACCAAACAATTGGTAATCAATACGAAAACTTTTAATCTCTAAAGTTATATTTGGGTTTATATTCTGAAAAGGGTCTTGCCGGTGGCAAGACTTTTTTGTTTCCAGGTATTTATTTTAAAATACAAAAAATTGCATTTGAAGTTTTTAAAAGTGTATTTTTCAGCATACTTTTGAGCGTATGCAAAAAATGACCCTCCTCCGTAGATTTTTTTCATTGACCTTTTTAGGGCTTGTTCTTACAATCCCAGTCGAACAAGGAGGTGCCGTTGCACAGCAAAACCCAGAACCTGCAGAAATAAACTTTACAGCGGTGCAGTTTCAAAGGTTGAGCATTTACAAGCTTATCGCTTCAGCAGATTCTGATGATTTTACCAAAGCTGAGGAGCTTGAACTTTCGCCCCTTACCACCA
>DATIAI010000243.1:0-2690 GCA_035458065.1 Algoriphagus sp.
AAGGCAGCTTTCATTGGCTCCATGTCATTCAGGTAATCGCGTCCAGCCCAGAAGTCATTGTAATCCCCGGTTTTCCGGTCCATACCCTGAGCCATTTCTGTATCTCTTACCGTCTTGTTGTTGTAGGCTCGCTTTGACTCATCTCCGCTGTGGATGAAATCATACAACACATCGATGTCTTCACCCAGATATCCTCCTGGTGAGCGAACCAATCCATGGGAACGGTAATAGTGGTAATAGGAAGTATTGGGCGCGATCGGAATGATGGCTTCGAGACCTTTAACTCCAGTTGTTGCAGCTGCTAGAGGGAGGGTTCCATTGTAAGAAGTTCCAGTCATACCTACTTTTCCGGTGGACCAGAAGGCCTTCACTTTTTCAGTTCCATCTGGAGTGGTATAGCCGTTGTCTTTTCCGGTTAGCCATTCGATCACAGCTTTGGGAGCCAAGGATTCATTGTCCCCACCTACGGTCGGTGAACCTTGAGAAAGTCCTGTTCCCGGTGAAGAAGAGTGAACCACAATATAACCTCGGGGTACCCACTGCATAATTTCGTCATTGGAAATGATCGGTCGCTTGCCTCTGCGCTGCACTTCTACTTTGGCTCGAGGTTTTTCAGGCGCTCCCAACTCATGTTTTACATCCCAAAATAATCCAGGTGCATTTCCTGCCGTCCCTGCATAATAGGGGCTGCTTGCATAGATGATTGGTAACTTTAGACCTTCTGTTTCAGTTTGACGGGGACGGGTCACATCCACATGCATCCGGTCTTTTTTGCCATCCCCATCGGTATCAAACTCAGTTTCCACCCAGAGGTCATGACGAATCCAATTGGCCGAATCTTTCAGTTCAGGTACAATCTGGGCTTCTCCATTTTCAAAAATGGGTTTAACCTGAGCGAGCAGTGAGAAGCTGTTCAAAAAAAACAGCAGGGAAAGGATTGCCGAAGTACGCGAGTAGTTCATAGTAGCTAGGTAATGGCAAACCTGAGTCCGCCTGGGTTGAATTTGTAATCGGATAAAAGGTGATTTTTGGAAATGACCAAAATAGCCTATTTGTGCGATCGGCACCAAGCCAGACATCAAATTATCACCGAATTATTGCTCTGAAGATCCAACCAAAAACAAGGTTCAAAATTGGGAATTAATGAAAACCATCTCATTAAAATCCCCTATCCAGATGAATCTCCAAAAAAACCGAAAATCCTCACTAGTCTTCCAGTGAAACACTTAGGTATTAATCAACAAAATCGAACCTTTTTATAACCCTAATCAAAGATGATGTTGAATTCCCTTCGGCAAATTTCCCGCAAATGTTTATTGCTACCCTTGTGTTTTGTTTCAGTTTTAGCTGCTTTTGCCCAAAACCAAACAGAGCAATTCTGGAATCCGGTTGCTGATGAAGTATTCCTTCAGGAAGTTTCCCATAAAATCCCTACCGACCAACCGATCACCGGAATCGGAATCTATCAGAGGGAATGCTATGTCATTCTCAAGGGTCGAATCCATCAATTGAAGGACAATAAATTCACAGAGGTAAGCAACTCACCCTTGGAAGTCAATCGCTTGATCAGCCTTCAGGGAAATCTTTGGGCTTTGAGCAAACAGGGGATTTATAAACTGGCTATTAATGCATGGGAAAAAGTAGACAGTCGTGAGTATATGGACTTATGCATGCATGATGGCGCATTGCACGCAGCTACACAAGAGGAAATTTTCAGGATGGAAAACAACAAATTTGTTTCTATCAAACCTGAAGGCGGATACTACAACAGTGACATCACTATGCTGATGGAGGATGGCACGCAGCTTCACGCCGAACCCGTTAAACTGGGACCCATCGAAAGACTCCAATCCTACGCGGGAACGCTGCATATTTTAAGACCGGGTGAACTGGTCCAATTCGACGGAAAAATCGTCAATACGGATTTTATCGATTGGGGGAAATTACCATCCAAGACCACGAGAGATCTTCAGAGTTTTGGAAGCAAATTGTTTATTTCCACTGACAGGGGATTGTCAGAATTGCGCGGGGCTTCCTTAAAGACTTTTCAGGGAAAAGATGGATTACCGGTAGAAAATACTACATCTCTGACTCGTGGATTCGAAAATGATCTCTGGATCGGTACGGAGCGTGGCGCAGTAAGAATGCTGGAAGGGGAATGGCAGTATTTTGGCGCGGGTCACTGGCTGCCCAACAACAAGGTGAATGACATTGCGGTTGGGGACAAAAAGGTATTTATTGCCACTGACGGCGGCCTTGGAATCATTGAATACCAAGAATATACTCTTTTGAAGAAAGCTGAATTCTACGAAAGACACATCGAGGAATGGGGTCAAAAAAGGCTGGGTTTCATCCAGACTCTTTTTCTCAAAAACGGTGAATGGACCCGTGAAGTCAGTGACAATGACGGGGATCACACGGCTAGCTACCTAGCAGCAATGTGCTACAAATACAAAGTGACCGGCGATAAAGAAGCCCGAAAGAAAGCCGTGGATTCCTTTAATGCCATGATCTGGCTGGAACGGATCACTCCGATCGACGGCTTGGTAGCCCGCTCCATTTATTCTGTCGAAGGGGATAAAAGCGGACTGTCCAAGCATGGCTCGGGTGGGCTTCCAGCCAAATGGAACAAAACCGAAGACGGAAAATGGTATTGGAAGGGTGATACTTCCAGTGATGAGATTATTGCC
>DATIAI010000244.1:0-3244 GCA_035458065.1 Algoriphagus sp.
AATGACAGGTCGTTCGACATTTCTCCGATGGTTATCGAGGAGTCGGAGAACTGGGCTTCGACTATGATCAGGCTGACGCGAGTGTTTCTCAGGTACGATGAACGGAGTATGGTTTACCCATTTCCGGATCTCCGACCAGGGAGTTGCCATTAGCTGATGATTTGGAGAAGTTCAAATCCTTAACTTTGCTCCATGACCAAGCAACCCGAAGTATGGCTGAGAGGACCAATCGCCGGTGTCCCCTCACTTTTGCAGCCTGTAGCCCATGCAATCCGCCAAGCTCAAGAAGATATTCATCGTTTAATGGGAGATTTTCCGACAGATCTGCTTTGGGAAAAACCAGCAGGGATGGCCAGTCCGGGATTTCATCTCCAGCATATTGCCGGAGTGCTGGATAGGATGGCTACCTATGCCAAAGGTGAAGTGCTAAATGAGTCTCAATTTTCTTATCTTAAAATAGAAGGCCTCAAAAACGAAGACCTGACTACCAAGTTCCTTTTGGAAAATCTGGATTACCAAATCGATCAATTTTTGGAATCCATCACCAAGACCGATCCTTCAACTTTGACTGATTTCCGGGGAGTTGGAAGAGCCCAGCTTCCCTCTACTGTTGGGGGATTACTTTTTCACGCAGCCGAGCATATGCAGAGACACTTTGGCCAGCTACTGGTGACGGCAAAAGTGCTTTTGAAGAAATGAATTGAACACCCCTGATCCTGTTTAGCTATCTGGACCAACCCAATGCTAAAATCGTCAGCCTCGGCTGGTAGTTTCATATCACCTTGACTTACCTCTCCAACTGTTTTTAACAGGCTATTGCAGTAACTTGGTCACCAAATCATGTAACTCGTTCGAAAAAGCCAAGCCCCAGTTTCTTTAGTCCCCTCCTACTCTGCCCTATGAAATACCTTTTTAGCCTAATCTGTTTCATCCTTTTTCTCAGCTTCATTTTCGCAGTACCTGCGAATGCACAGGAGAAAGTTAACTATCACAATCTCTTCCTGCAGACCGGCGATCTGGTGTTTGTGGGAGCAAAAAAAGACCAGCTTTCCGGGGCGATCAACAGAGTCACCCAGCGTCAGGAGGATGTGTCGTTTGACCATGTCGGTATCCTTGAGGTGTCCAACTCCGGCATCTATATCCTCCATGCCAGCCCTAGAAAGGGATCTGCCCGTGAGCCGTTGGACAGTTTAGTCAACGATGCAACTGCGAAAAGCAAGCAAATAGCCGTCTATAGACTTTCGGATGAAGCCCAACCTTCCATCCCCGAAGCGATCAGCACCGCCAAGACCCTGCTGGGTAAGCCTTACAATTGGAGCTATGTACTCAATGATTCCTCACTCTATTGTTCGGATTTTGTGGAGCGTGCATTTCGGGATGCGGCATTGTTTCGCTTGGAGCCGATGACCTTTATAGATCCCAAAACTGGCCTAACCGACTCCTATTGGGCCGAGTTTTATAGAGAGCTTGGAATGGAGGTACCGGAAGGACAGCCTGGCTGCAATCCCAATGGCCTTGCTTCTAGTGAACACTTGAGGAAGGTGGGAGATCTTGAGGTCAATCGTCCTAAGTAAAAAGAGGCAAGCAGCAGATAATACATGATCCTCCTACCCCCATTATTAAAACCTCTTCTTCCAATTTGTAATAAATTAAACCAAGGGGGAATTCCAGTGATGTGATTGGGCAAGTTGCCCCAATAATTCAGTTTCTTGATTGGAACAGGGATAAGCCGTTAGTAAAGAGACTAACGGCCGCAAAAGAAGTTGTAATTATTGAAGCTCCTTCCTGGATCAAGATTGCTTCGGGATGGTTGAGTTTGAGGAAAATTAAATAAATAGGCTAGATCCCTCGCAATGACGGTCGGGTTGGAAATACTATGCCAGGTGGTTCGACAGTACAAATGTCGAACGACGAGGATCGATTTAAACTATCTACAGCAAATTGCAAATTTGTATTGATAGAAAGGTGTAGTCACAGACTACACCTAGTCCTAACCATAATTCTACTACCCTTAGTGGGGTGGCAGTGATCAGTGTTCAGTGATCAGAAGATAGTGATCAGAAGATAGTGATCAGTTGGCAGTGACCAGGGATCAGGGATCAGGGTTAAATCCATTGAAGAGATAAGGTACAAGGCTAGAATTTTTGGTTTTTGGGACCTGTATCATGTTTTCCTAAAAGCGTTTTGAACATGGCCTGTTCGCTTTGAAGGCGAACCATTACTTCCTTCCATTTACCCAATTCTTTACTCATCTGCTTGATGTCCTGAATCAGGAGCTTCAAAAAATAAGAGGTCACAAAAAGGAGGAGTGCGATGACTCCTCTTGTAATTGACTGGACCATATATCCATCCATTCGGTTTCGCAGAAGGCCGGGTTGAGAGCCTTGTCCGGGCTGCTCCTTATCTCCAGACGAAGGGTTTCTCCAGCCCTGCTGGCTATACCCAGCACATTAAGCAGTCGGACAAAGGCGATGGAGGGTTTTGTCCCTTCCTTGCTTCTCCCTTGAAATAGCCCTGAAAGGACAGAATGGGTAAAATTCCCTAATTATAAACTACACCACCTTACTTGCCAGGTATCGCTGTACCTCGTAGACATCTATACTTCTGTTGAACTTTTTACTGACGGAGGGAAGGTTTTCGCTTGAAATCCAGATTTTTAATTCCGCATCGAGATCAAAAGTACCTGCAGTTTCCAGGGAGAATCTTGAGATATTTTTATACGGAAAGGATTTGTACTCCACCTTACTCCCGGTAAGTCCCTGCACATCGATCAGGATCAATCGCTTGTTGGTGAACATAAAGGTGTCCCTGATCAGTTGAAATCCCAGTTCGATCTGCTCATTGTCACTGAGCAACCTGCCATACTTTTCCATCAATTTTTCGACGGATACCTCACTTGCGTTACCCAGTATTTTATTAAATAAGCCCATTGGATTCTAAATTAATTAAGTTGTGTATTCAGTGATGAGATTTCCAGTAATTCATTTATCTAAGCGGCGACAGAGTGTCAATTTAATCCGTGTATGCAAAAGGGTGAATAAACGGATTGCAAAGAAGTCGTAGGGAATTGGAATTCCAAGAAAAGGGAATTAGTTGTAATTTCCAACCCTGCTCCAGTGCAGTTGCCGGAACTGGCCCCTTCCCTAAATCCCAGCTTTCAACCCGGCTCTTCGGTAGATTAATCGACAGGATATGTGCCGTCCCGATGGGACTCTGGAACTGGGTTTGAACATGAAATCCTGGG
>DATIAI010000245.1:0-27747 GCA_035458065.1 Algoriphagus sp.
CTTTATTTGCCGAATTTCTCCCTTTCAACTGCTGATCGGATTTCTTGGCTGTGCCCTCGATTAGGATCAATTGTTCTTGCCCGAGATCAAGTTTGTTTCTCTCAAATGACAGTTCACCTTGCTTGGCGATAATTTCGGCCAATCTTCTTTTCTTGGTTTCAAGGGGAATATCATCTTCAAACTTCTTGGCGGCCAAAGTGCCCGGACGCTCGGAATAGAAAAACATGTAAGAGAAATCGTATTTCACGATGTCCATCAAAGACAGCGTGTCCTGATGCTCTTCCTCTGTTTCGGTGCAGAATCCAGTAATCATGTCAGAAGAAATACCACATTCTTCACCCAGGATTTCACGGATTGCTTTGACACGATTGAGATACCATTCCCGATCGTAGGTTCGGTTCATGAGATCCAAAACCCGACTGTTTCCACTTTGGACGGGAAGGTGAATGTATTTGCAGATGTTATCGTATTTCTTGATTGTGTACAAGACTTCATCTGTAATGTCCTTGGGATGTGAGGTAGAAAAGCGCACTCTTAGGTAAGGATTTACTTGTGCGACCATTTCCAATAAATTGGCAAAGTTGACCACCTCAGTGACTTCATCCTCTTTTTTATTGAGACGAGCTTTGTTGTTTTCTTCCGGTGACCATTTGTAACTGTCCACATTTTGGCCCAGGAGTGTCACCTCTTTGTAGCCTTTCGCAAACAAATCCAGAGCTTCAGCTAGGATCGAATGTGGGTCACGGCTTCTTTCTCGGCCACGGGTAAATGGTACCACGCAGAATGAACACATATTATCACAGCCGCGCATAATGGAAATGAAGGCAGTGACTCCGTTTGAATTCAATCTCACAGGAGCAATATCCGCGTAGGTTTCTTCTCTGGAAAGAAAGGTATTGACTCCTTTATGTCCATCTTCTGCGGCCGAGATCAGGTTTGGCAAGTCACGATATGCATCTGGTCCTACCACAACGTCCACAATTTTTTCTTCGGTAAGGAGGTTTTCTTTCAAACGCTCCGCCATGCAACCCAAAACTCCAATGGTTAATTCGGGTTTGTTTCGCTTGGCAGTTTGGAATTGGCTAAGACGTTTTCTGACAGTTTGTTCCGCTTTTTCTCGGATTGAGCAGGTATTCAAAAAAATTACATCGGCTTGTTCAAAATCGGAAGTGGTGTCAAATCCATTTTCTTTCATAATGGAAGCGACGATTTCCGAGTCAGAAAAATTCATCTGGCAGCCATAGCTTTCGATGTAGAGTTTTTTGGATTTGCCGGTGTATTCGTCAGCAGTGGTTTTGAAATCGCAGGCTTGAGCCTCCTCCGCTGTAATAATGTCAATATCTTTAATCAGATCCATGAACTGGAATTTTCTTGTCTGTTGGGGTAAATATTCAGGTTTGAAGTCTTACAAACCCATAAGGATTTAATGAGGTTGCAAAATTACTAAAATGCGGACAAAATGGCAGGATTCTAACTGGAATTATTCCGATAAAAGAAAAAGTACTTAACTGCGTTCAAACGGAATCTTCAACTGCTCTCCAAAATGAATTTGCTCCTCAATAATGTTCAAATTGGAAAGTCCCAATCCCAATAGTCTCACAGGCTGTAGAATTTCCTCCTGATTCAAGAGTTCGAGTGCAATTTTCCAGATCATTTGCTCATCGGGATATTGTTCCAAAGTTTTACTTCTGGTCTGAAGTGTAAAGTCCGAAAACTTAATTTTCAATGTAACCGTTCGTCCTTTGATCCCGCTTCTCTCGATTCTCCGAATGACTTCATCAAAAATCTGACGGAGATTTTCTTCCAACTCAAGCAAATTGATCAGGTCCTTTTCAAAAGTGTTTTCAGCACTCAGTGACTTTCTCACTCGATGTGGTTGAACTTCCGAAAGGTGGATGCCACGGACAATATTGAAATAGTGAATGCCTGATTTTCCAAACTTCTTGGTCAAAAATTGCAGGGAAAACTGCTTCAAATCCAAACCGGTATGAATACCCAATGCTTTCATTTTTTCTGCAGTCACCTTACCGATTCCATAAAATTTCTCAATCGGTAATTTTTCCAAAAATGCTTCCGCTTCTTCAGGAAGGATCACAGCCTGTCCATTCGGTTTATTCAAATCAGAGGCAGTTTTTGCTAAAAACTTATTGTAGCTGACTCCGGCTGAAGCATTTAGGCCTGTTTTTTCCTTGATCTTTGTCCGGATTTGTTTTGCGATGAGGATAGCGGATTTGATTCCGGCTTTGTTTTCAGTGACATCAAGAAAAGCTTCATCCAAGGAAAGTGGCTCAACTAAGTCGGTATATTCATAAAAAATCTCCCGGATCTGTAGCGAGATCTCCTTGTACCGATCAAATCTCGGCCTGGCAAAAATCAGTTGTGGGTATTTTTTGGCCGCGAGGGCTGAAGACATGGCGGAATAAATCCCAAACTTCCTGGCCTCATAGCTTGCTGCCGCGACCACGCCCCGAGCTTCATTTCCACCGACTACCAGTGGTTTTCCCCGCCATTCCGGATGATCCAATTGCTCCACCGAAGCATAAAAAGCATCCATATCCACGTGGATGATCTTGCGAATGGGAGGAGAGTTTTCCGGGCTATTTTCCACTGAGCATTTCCAAAATGGCTTGGGCTTTCAGCGAGCATTCTTCATATTCCTGCTCAGCAGATGCATCAATCGTGATCGCGCTGCCCACTCCAAAATAGAGTTTTTTTGCCTCCAAATCAGCAATTATCGAACGGATCACTACAGAAAAATCAAAATCTCCGTCATTGTCTATCCATCCAAATGCCCCTGAAAACCAACCCCGTCGAAAGCTTTCTTCGCGATCGATAATTCTCATAGTGCTGATCTTGGGAGCGCCGGTCATGCTTCCCATAGGGAAAGTAGCTTGAATGATATTCCGAAAAGTTGTTTCCGGATTAACTTCAGAACTTACTGTACTGATCATCTGAAAAACTCTCGGAAGGGGATAGATTCCGAAGAGTTCTTCAACCTGAACCGAACCGGTTTTAGATACCCTCGCAAGGTCGTTCCGAGTAAGATCAGTGATCATCAGGTTTTCGGCCCGTTCCTTTTCACTGGACAATAGTTTATTCCGATTAATATTTTCCTCCTGGTCATTTCGTCCTCTTTGGACTGTTCCTTTTATCGGTTGGGCGAAAAGTTGGCCTCCTGTTTTTTTCAAAAATCGCTCCGGTGAAGCTGATACCAGCCATTTTTTGTCCCATTTAAAAAGTCCCGAGAATGGCATTTTGGACAACTCATTAAGCCTGAGATATGCTGAAATTGGATCCCAGGATTTAAATTCTCCCGAAAAGGCCTGACAAAAATTGGCTTCGTAAGTATTGCCTTCCCGGATTTCATCCTGTATGATTTTGATTTTTTCCAGATAAACTTCTTTTGAAATCTGCGGAGAAACCGTACAAAAGAGGTTTCCTTTTTTAGGCAGTTCAAAAGTTTCCAGCTCTTCCAGCCAAAATTCAGGAAGTCTATTTTTCGAATAAAATCCCGACTCGGTCAACTGAATCGAAATTTCCGGTTCAAAAAAGCAAAGATCAGGTAAGGAAAGAAATTCCGGGTTGTTGCTTTCCAGCTTTTCAATCTGATTTTTGAAATCATAACCGATGATCCCGACTTTTTCTTTTCCACTTGAGTTTTCAAACAACTCCTTTTCCACCAAGACTTCATTTCCAGCGAAAAACAGATTTTCAAAAGGTTGCTGAGGATAAGCATGTCCGTTTCCTTCGAAATAGGCCATGAACTCAAATCTCTTGGTTCCCCAGTGCAGCAAAATTGGGAGTAGCTTTACCTTGGGAAAGGAATAAAAATGTGAATAGGGTTGCATATAGGGACAAAAAAAAGAGGAATTCCGCAGAATCCCTCTTTAATCATCGGGTAGTTAATTTTTATTCAGCATTCACATCCAAAACCAAGGAAACGGTATTGTAGATGAATTGATCTTTAGCTTTGTCAACTGCACCAGACTCGTCGCCATACATCAGGCCCCAAGCTGTTCTGTCAATGTTAAATCCTGCCTTTGCAGAGACTTTCCCGTTTGCAAGACTTACTGCCGCAGGGAATTTGATGTTTTTTGTGGTGCCTCTCATAGTCAGGTTTCCGCTGATCCAATGAGTAGGAGACGCAGGGGAAAGAGAGCTGTCAGTTGCAGGAGTGTTATCAGTTGTGAATTCCTGCTTATCGCTGATTTGATCACCAGCTGCGAATGGCTCAACGGCAGTGATTTCAAAGGTGGCAGTTGGATGATTAGCTGCATCAAAGAAATCCGGAGACTGAAGGTGACCAAACAGTTTGCCATAGTTTTCATCTGTAGCAGGGATGTCCTCGATTTTCAAACCTGTGATGTCAAAGGTGAAAGTTCCACCTGTAATGGCATCACCTTCGACTGTCAGTACTCCTTCAGTTGTAGGGATTTTACCAAAGTGCTTTCCGGCTGGCTTGTATCCTGTCCAAGAAATGGTTGAAGCAGCAGGATTGATGGCGAGCGTATCTCCGGCTCCTTCAGCGACAGCTTGGGCTTCAGAGGTTTCAACAGTTTCGCTTGGTGCACCACATGCGAAAGCAATCATTGCAGTGGCTACAAATAAGCCGATTTGTCTTGTAAGTTTCATTTTGTTGTGTTGGATTGAAATAGAATATTGTGTGTATAGACATGTAAACTGAAACTATTCCAAAAAGTTCAAGTCGGGGTTAAAATTTTTTATTTTCGATGGAAAATTTTTCAAACAAGAAGCGAGGTAATCGATGGCACTGATAATGAGAGTAAAAGACAAGTCCCCGGAATTCGGAGAAAATTGCTGGCTGGCGCCGAATGCAACCGTAGTCGGGGATGTGGTTATGGGGAAAAACTGTACGGTTTGGTTCAATGCTGTGGTGAGGGGAGATGTCCATGAAATCAGAATCGGAAATGACACAAACATTCAAGACGGAGCTGTGATCCATTGTTCTTATCAAAAGGCACCAACTTATATCGGAAGCCAGGTTTCGATTGCTCATAATGCCATTGTTCATGGGTGTACCATTCATGACCGGGTTTTGATCGGCATGGGGGCTATTGTGATGGATGGAGCTGTGGTTCATTCCGATTCGGTTATAGCTGCCGGAGCTGTTGTTTTAGCAGGAACTATCATTGAGGCTAATTCGATCTATGGGGGAATGCCGGCAAAAAAGCTTAAAGAAATCGGACCGGAAATGAGAGAGGTGATCCTTAGAACGGCTAGAAATTATCCCATGTATTCCGAGTGGTATTTCGATTCGGAAAAATAATTTTAGGATTTTTTCATTAAATAAATTAAAAATAAAAAGGTCAAAACTTTGTCCCTTTTTTCTTCCTGTTTACTTTTGGGCAGCTGAAATTTTTATATATGAAATTACTTTTTCAATTTCTCAGCAAAGGGAAAAATCTCTTGTTGCTGTTTTGTCTTTTTCTTTTGTTCAATTTTCTTTTGAACTCTTTCATGCCCAAGGAATATGCCTTGGATTTGAAATTCGCTTATTCGGTAGAAGAGGCCTATGGAGCTATAGGGCATCTTGATACTGATCAAAGACAAATTTACCGGTTTGGAATATGGGTTTTTGACATGCCCTATATGGCCGTCTATTGCCTTCTATTTTCAGGGATTTTGATTAAGCTTTGGAAAAACAAGAAAACCGCTTGGTTGCCTTTCGCAATTTTGATTATGGATCTTTTTGAAAACCTGATGGTGCTTAGAATTTTAAAGATTTTTCCTGCCCGAAATGAGATTCTTGTCACTTTGGCATCCGGTTTTACAACTACCAAATGGATTTTGGTAGGATTTCTCATTTTTGCCCTTCTTTCCGGACTTCTCTTTGTTTTTAGCACCAGGAAATACTCCGGTGTTAAGTCGGCAGAAGCTGGAATTTAACTATTCCTTCACAAAGGGTTTCTTTTGATTCTTTTCTTTTTAGTGAATTTTGACTAGTATTTGGTAATAGAACCAATTCCTGATTTTTCGGTCAAAATTGAACTTATGAAAGAAGAATATTTTAAATGGTATTCGCCCCACCTGAGCAGAGATGTTCAAATGCTGGTTTTTGGTCATTCAGGATATCCGGTGGTCTTGTATCCTACCTCCATGGGTTCATTTCATGAAAACCGTGATATGGGGTTGATCGGCTCGGCACATTGGTTTATTGAACAAGGTCTTGTTCAGATTTTCTGTCCGGAAAGCAACGATAAACAGAGTTTTTATAACAAAGGTATTCATCCTCACCAACGGATTCAGAATCATGTGGCCTATGACAAAATGATCTGTCATGAACTAGTAGAGCGGGTCCGGCTAAATACCGGGGCGGCAAAAGTGGTGATGGCAGGCTGCAGTTTTGGGGGGTATCATGCGGCTAATTTTGCTTTTCGCCATCCGGGATATGTCAGCCACATGTTCAGTATGAGTGGGGCTTTTGAAATCCGCAATTTCATGGACGGCTACCAGCACGACGATATCTTTTATAACAGTCCTCTCGAATACCTTCCCGGATTACAGGATCATGAGCTTTGGAACATGAAAACCATCCTTGGCACATCCAATTGGGACATTTGTTATGATTCAAATCTAAAGCTTCATGGCGTCCTCCAGCAAAAAGGGGTGCCTCATTGGTTGGATGTGCGACAAGATAAGCAGCACGATTGGCCTATTTGGCGGGAGATGTTCCCTCATTATTTATCCACTATCAAATTCGACTAACAAATTATTCAAAATCTTTATTTCCAATCATCATGAAAAAAATCGGGATACTTTTCGGCATGGAGGACACTTTTCCTCAAGCCTTCGTAGAGCGTGTTAATCAAAAAGCAGAGAAAGGAATTGTCGCCGAACCCGTCCGGATTGATAAAGTGATTCAGAATCAACTGACAGAATATGCCGTCATTATTGACAGAATTTCTCAGGATGTTCCATTTTACAGGGCCTATTTGAAAAATGCGGCCCTCACCGGTACAGCGGTCATCAATAATCCATTTTGGTGGAGTGCAGATGACAAATTCTTCAACAATTGTCTCGCGGATCAATTGGGGGTGCCATTGCCCAAAACGGTGATTTTGCCTTCAGCAAAGCACCCGGACGATACAACTGGCAAATCCTTCCGAAATTTGGTTGCACCTCTGGACTGGGAAGGAATTTTTAATTATACAGGATTCCCCGCTTACATGAAACCCTATGCCGGAGGAGGATGGAAGCATGTTTACCGCTTGGAAAACAAGGAGGAGTTTTTCCAGAAACATCCGGAAACTGGTCAATTGGTGATGCTTCTGCAGGAAGAAATTGTCTTTGACGAATATTTCAGAGTGTACTGTCTGGGGGGGAAAGCCGTGAGAATCATGGAATATGAACCCCGGAATCCTCACCATTTGCGCTATGTCGTGGACAAAGCACCAGCATCAAAAAAACTTTTGAATATCGTGAAAGACTACACCATGCGACTTTGCACAGGTTTGGGTTATGATTTCAATACGGTAGAATTTGCAGTGCGGGACGGAGTGCCTTACGCCATTGATTTCGGAAATCCAGCTCCCGACGCAGACATCAACTCTGTAGGCCAAGAGAATTTTGATTGGGTGGTGGAGGAAGCTGCAAAAATGGCTATTGCCTATGCCAAGGCCCAAAAACCGGGACAGATGAATCTTACCTGGGGAACTTTTGTGAAAAATTCGGTTCAAGTAGCCAAAAGATTTTAAGTCAAAGTATATGGCAAATGTGTTGAAAAAACTCCCGCAATTCACCCTGGGAGTAGAGGAGGAATACATGATCATCGATCCCATAACCCGGGATTTACGCTCTCACATGTCAAAGATCGTAGAAGGGGGAAAAATCTTTCTAAAGGAACAGGTCAAAGCAGAAATGCATCAATCCGTGGTGGAGGTCGGGACAAATATTTGTCAGAATGTCGCTGAAGCCAGGAAAGAGGTGTCTTTTCTTCGAAATAAAATCCATGAGCTCGCAGCAGGACAAGGATTGGTGGTTGGTGCATCCAGTACCCATCCTTTTGCCAAATGGCAAGATCAGGAAATCACCGATGACCCGCGATATCACAACATTGTCAATGAGCTGAAGGATATCGCCAGGTCCAATTTGATCTTTGGGCTGCACGTGCACGTGGGGATCGAAAGCAGGGAGATTGCACTTCAACTCATGAATCAGGCATGCTATTTCCTTCCACACATCTATGCGCTGACTACCAACTCTCCATTTTGGGAAGGCAGGAATACGGGATTTAAAGCCTTTAGAGCAAAGATTTTTGCAAAATTCCCAAGAACAGGCTTACCAGAATATTTTGATTCAGTCCAGTCCTATGACAATTTTCTTGAAATCCTGGTCAAGACGAATTGCATCGATAATCCCAAAAAAATCTGGTGGGATCTGAGAATGCATCCTTTCTTCAGCACAATTGAATTCCGGATTTGCGACATGTGTCTGACTGTGGATGAGACGATCTGTATCGTGGCAATCATTCAGGCTGTGGTAGCCAAGCTCTATAAACTCCTGATGAGCAATACGAGCTTCAATATTTACAGAATTGCCCTGATTCGGGAAAACAAATTCCGTGCTGCCCGAAACGGTATCGAAGGACTTCTGATAGACTTCGGGAAGAAAACCGAAGTTCCTACCAAGGAATTGATTATGGAATTGCTTGATTTCATCGAAGATGTGGTGGATGAACTGGGCAGTAGAGAGGAGATCAATTACGTGCACAAAATCCTGGAAAAAGGAACCGGAGCGGACCAGCAGCTTGCTGTTTTTGAGAAAACAGGCAGCTTGGAAGCTGTGGTTGATTTTATTACAGGCAAGTTTACGGAAGGGATTTGAGCGATTGATTACCTTTGATGCGAGACAAATCAATTAATTGAAGTGGGAAAGAAAAAAGTAAATCTGGCGATTTTGGATATGTATGACGGCGAGCCCAATCAGGGGATGCGCTGCATTCATGATATCCTCTCCAGATTTTCCGAAGTGATCAGTTATAGGGAATTTGATGTAAGGGGGAAGGCTGAGATTCCTGATGTCCGCAATTTCGATATTTACATCTCGACCGGAGGTCCTGGCAATCCACTGGAAGGAGACGGGAATTGGGATCTTCGCTACAATGATTTCCTTGATCAAATCTGGATTTGGAATCAAAACCATTCGCAGAAGAAGCAACTTTTGCTGATCTGTCATTCGTTTCAGATGGCTTGTAAGCATTTTGGTCTGGGGCAGATCACCAGAAGAAAGTCGACCTCTTTTGGAGTAACAACTATTCATAAAACTCCCGAAGGTCTCAACGATCCACTATTTGTAAACTTGGACAATCCTTTTTGGGCAGTGGATTCAAGAGATTACCAAGTGGTCCAGCCAGATAAAAGGAAGTTTAAGGCCTTAGGAGCTAAGTTGATTGCTTTGGAGAAAATCCGAAACCATGTAGAATATGAGCGGGCGATTATGGGAATCAGATTTTCTGATGAAATAGTCGGCACTCAATTTCATCCGGAGGCGGATGCAGTTAGCTTTTTGGAGCATCTGAAAAAGCCCATGGTCCGCGAAAAAATCATTGAACTCAAAGGAAAAGCTAAGTTTAGATCCATGCTGGAAGACCTGGTGGATGAAAACAAGATTTATAAAACCAATGAGACCCTGATTCCCAATTTTCTGGAACAGGCTATCCGAAAACAGAAAGTGGCCAGTACTCCAACTTTGACTTGATTTTACATGATTGAATCCTCCAGAAGGCAGTTTAACGAGGCTTTTTCACAGGAAAAGTACCAGGCTTTTCTTCAGGATATAGCATCGGATTTTGATTATGCCCCGACATTTCGGATTGCCGAAACGCCATTTTTTATTCCTAAAAATCTTAAAAATCAAATTTTTGAAGGTTGTCATCAGGTCATTGATTTTATCAAAAGGCCCGATTTCAAAAAACTTACCCAGCGATCCATTGAGTTGAATACATCTGTTCCGAATGAGGATGCCCATACACAATTTTTGGCTATTGACTTTGGCATTTGTGAGGAGGACGGTCAAATTATTCCAAAACTGATCGAGGTTCAGGGATTTCCTTCCATTTTCAATTTTCAGTATAACCTGTACCGAAAGATCCTCAACTATTATCCTTTCCTGAATGAGCTATCTCCTTATCCGGATGGGATGGATGAAGACAGGTATTTTGAGTTATTGAAAAGGGTGATTTTTGGAAAATTTGAACCTCAGGAAGTGGTTTTGTTGGAGATAGAACCAGAAAAGCAAAACACCAAGATTGACTTTTACTATGCCAAAAGGGACTTGGGGATTCCGGTTGTTTGCGTTACCGAAGTGAGAAAAGAGGGAAAACAACTTTTTTACAAAAATGAAAATGGTGAAAAGGTCCAGATTAAGAGGATTTACAATCGTGTGATTTTCGATGAACTGAACGTCAGGAAAGACCTTCAGCTTGATTTCAGTTTTGAAGAAGAACTTGAGGTGGAGTGGGCTGGACATCCTAATTGGTACACCCGAATTTCGAAATTCATACTTCCGTATCTTCATGGCCCTTATTTCATCGAAACTACGCTTCTCAGCGATTTGAAGTCGGTGCCTGAAGATTTGGAAAATTATGTCCTAAAACCGCTATTCTCTTTTTCAGGAGCGGGGGTTATTTTTCATGTGAAAAAAGAGGATGTTGAGGAAATCATTGAAAAGGATCTATATATTTTACAAAAAAAAGTTCACTATGTGCCAGTGGTTCAGTCACCCGATGGAAAAGTGAAAGTAGAAGTGAGAGTTCTATGTCTTTGGCCCGAAGAGGATGATAGTCCGACAATAGTAGGTAACCTGGTCAGGCTGAGCAGGGGAGAAATGATCGGTGTGAAATTCAACCGGGACAAGGACTGGGTTGGAGGATCGATCGGATTATTTGAAAAGTAAAAAAGCCGGAAAAACCGGCTTTCATTTTATCCTTGTTTCCAGCTTGCCGGATCTTTTCGCCATTCGGCGAGCGATTCCAGTGTTTCAGAAGTGATGTATTTTTTTTCGACTGCCTTTGGCAAAAGTGCATCATAATGACTCAGGCAAACTAGTTTGACACCTGCTTTAGAGAAATTCTGATCGGCAATATCGAAACCATAAGTGAAGATTGCCACCATTCCCAAAACTTCGAACCCGGCATTTTTCAGGTCTTCTACGGCCTTAAGCGAGCTTCCTCCAGTGGATACCAGATCCTCCACCACCACTACTTTTTGGCCAGGAACTACTTTACCCTCGATCATATTTTCCATCCCATGGCCTTTTGGCTTGGATCGGACATATACGAAAGGAAGCCCGAGTTCATTGGCGATCAATGCCCCTTGTGGAATTCCGGCGGTAGCTACACCTGCTATGGCTTCCACATCTTTGAAAAAATGGTTGACACTTTTTACCAAATAGTCCCGGATCTGACTTCTGACTTCAGGAAAGGAAAGTGAGAGTCTATTGTCACAGTAGATTGGAGATTTCCATCCAGAAGCCCAGGTGAATGGTTTTTCTGGTTGAAGTCGGATAGCCTGGATTTCCAGGAGTTTGTCGGCTACTTCGGCCGCAATGCTTGGGTCTAAAATTTCCATGGACCCAAAATTAATGGAATCATTTGCCTGAAGATTGTACTGCCTGATTTTTTTATGCATTTTTGACCACAGCTCCTTTCTTACAGATTTCCATTATGAAATCGAGCATGACGGTAAATTTTATACAGAGGTATGATTATTAGCCATGCGAGATTCTATCTGACCGAAAAAAACAATTATAACAGATGAAAATCTTTGTCAATGACAAACCGGTAGAATTACTCAGTTATGAGGAACTCGATCCTGCTAAGTCTTATGATTTTATTTTTTCCAATCTGGAAGAATTACCAGGGGACATTCAATGGGAGGAAGATATTCTTTTCCATGAGCCCAGCCACGATATGATTATTAGATTGCTCTACTTGCTTAGGACCAGAAAAATGAAAGAGCTGGATTCGATTACTTTGGTCACTAAGGATAAAAAAGCATTGAAGGATTTTATCAAAAGCCGGTTTTCGATCATCAAAGCCGCCGGTGGGGTGGTTTCAAAAAAAGAAAAAGTCCTGATGATTTTCCGGCTGGGGAAATGGGATTTTCCTAAAGGGAAGTTTGACAAAGGAGAAACTCCAGAGGAATGCGCAAAACGGGAAGTGGAGGAAGAAACCAATATCAAAGTGAAACTTGGTCCTCATATCTGCAATACATGGCACACCTATACTCAAAACAGAAAGAGTATTTTGAAAAAAACGTACTGGTATTCCATGGATTCTGTGAATGATTCGGGTATGAAACCACAGGCGGAGGAGGGAATTGAAGAGATTTTGTGGCTTTCTGAAGCTGATGCCAAAACCGCCCTGATCAATTCCTATCCATCGATGAGGTACCTGTTTAAGCAGTACCTCAAAAACCATATTAAAACCTAAACCGGGTAGGGGAGGAATTCGCTGACATCGCCTCCATATCTGTGCACTTCACGGATAACTGTTGAGCTTATCGCTGCGAATTGTGGAGAAGTAATCAAAAAGACAGTTTCCAATTCCTCATTGAGATACCGGTTCATTTGGCCGATTGTATTTTCATATTCGAAATCGGTGGTATTTCTTAATCCTCGTATCAAAAATCTCGCATCTAATTTTTTTGCAAAAGTCGAAGTGAGCTCATTATAGACCATCACTTTTACCCTGCTTTCATCCAAATAAACACCCTCAATTTTTGAAACCATCAAGTCGATATCGAAATAGCGGTTCTTTTTGGTTGAATTATACCCGATTCCGATGATGACTTCGTCAAAAAGATTTAGACTCCGCAACACAATGTCGTGGTGCCCCATGGTGAAAGGGTCAAAAGATCCCGGAAAAATGGCGATTTTTTTCATGGTGCTATTCGTATTGCCAATAGGCTTCCAGGACATGTTCTGACTTGAGGTGCTTAAATCCGTGGGAGTAATTTTGATTGGCGTGAGGGAGTTGCAATCTGAAATTTTGGAAATAATCCTTTCCCCAATCTTCTGTTATGCCGCTTTTTTCATTTGCTCCAAACACACTGACTCTGACAAGGTTCCGGTCGTAATTCAGCTGATTGACCGTAATCAGGACGTATTTGAGAATGTCTTCTTTGTCAGAGATCTCAAACATATTGAAAATACTCAGATCCTGATCTGTGAAAGCTGCCAAGTATATGTGACTTTTAAAATAGTTAACGAGAATCTCCTGCCCAATGAGATTAAAGCGCTCTTTGAATAGGTAAGACAAAAAAGAACAGCTACCATGATGCAAAGTGATTTCTGAAAACCTTGCCTCGAGATTTTTTCTCAGTTTGGAGGAAATGTAGCTGACTACCTGTAAGTTATTGCTATCAAGGGGCGAGGAAAAGAAGTTGGCATCTCCAGGTAATTCCTCCGCAAATTTCAGGTACTCTTTTTCTTTTCCAGGCTGGAAAAGAACTCCCGGTACAAGGCTGAGTGCGGATTGATGGAAATAAAACCTAGCAGGGACGTCGGTTCTCAACAAAGGATCGGTACTGAAAAGTCCTTCGAGATTATCCAGGGAAAATTTCTGGTAGTGATGAATGCCAATATTTGCCAGGTTCTTATCCTTTGCAAATATGAAAAGTGAGTGGGGGTAAAGAAAAAGTGATAAGCTCGCTGTGTCCTCCACATCAAACTTATCACTTTTATAAACCTTAAGGTTGTTTTCCAAAATCCAAAAGGATTATTTCCAGTTACCTTCAGTAGAAGCGTCTGTTCTTGAACCTACTCTTAATGCCTTCTCTTTATTATTTGCTCTCCGATCTGGATTGACTGGAGCAGGATCTCTGATTTCAAATACGTTTACCAAATATCCTCCTGTCTTTTCCACCTTGTCAGCAAAGAATTCAAACTGCTTTCCTCCAGATCCAGGAACAACCGGCAACAAATCGATATTGAAATCAGGAAATTTTCTTTCGTTGAAAAGGGAGTCCATTACACTCACAGAGCCTAATGTATCAAATGAAACATTGATTTCTTCAGCTCCGTAGTCCAACAGTTTGGTTGTTTCAGTTCTTTGAACCATCCAGATTGTGCCATCTTCGATAAACATCCTCAATGAATCCCAAGAGCTTGCATACTTTCCATTAGAAGCCTGATATGCTAGCTGAGCATCCCGAAGCATTTCAAGCTTTTCGATTGTGGCAGCTTCGAGCAGGGCGATTCTTTTTTCTTCCTCAACGACGTCATCCACACCTTTCCAAAGAAGGTAGCCGAGAAACGCAGCAACTGCAAAGAAAACTAATGAGAGAACTTTAGTAAGATTCATTTTGATAGAGATTTAGAAATCTGGTTAAGGTTGAAGGTTTTTAAAACGTGCTATTTTATAGAATTATTCTCAAAATTAAAATATCCTTTCCACAATCCCAGCTCATAAATGGATTTAATTCCCCAAAAGACCTGATGAAGGGATTCTTTTGGAATTGATTTTATTTCTGAGACCGATTTCCAGGAAATTTCAAGGAGGATTTGATTGGTTGCTGAAAGCTCGGGGTCTTTTCCCAATTTCACATTGCCGTTTATCCTTTTTACCTCAAAAAAGTGCTCCATGGCATGCAAGGGAGGATCAAGGTACTCATGGACAAAGAGATATTTGCCTACTTCCACCTTCAGATTGGTTTCTTCCAGAAATTCCCGCGCAAGGTTAGCCACCGCATTACTTCCAAACTGCATTCCTCCACCAGGCACCGACCAAAGAATTCTGCCATTCCCCATCTGATGTTTTACCATCAGCAATTGATCATTTTCTATCAGTATACCATTTACTCTGGTTCTAAGCTGGTTTCCAAATTTTGATTCGATTTCCTTGCTGATGTTGTCTTTTGGCATTTACATTCGTCTCTATGGCTAAAGATAATCAGGCTGAGTTTAAGCCATCAGTACTGTTGGGTAAATATTTTCCGTTTTCTCCAACTTCAGGGCAGGCGTTTTTTTTTAAGATGATGGATGTTTTTCTCCTGAAAAAACCGGAAGAAAAGCCTGTCTTTGTATTAAAAGGATACGCAGGCACAGGCAAAACTTCCCTTACCTCGGCTTTGGTGAAAGTATTGCCCAAAATGGAAATGCGTTCACTTCTACTGGCTCCTACCGGAAGGGCCGCTAAAGTAATGAGCAATTATTCCGGACGTGGAGCTTACACCATCCATAAAATCATCTATAAGCCAAAAGGTGATCCGGGAACAATGGGTGGAGGTTTTATCCTTCAAAAAAACTATTACAAAGACACGGTTTTCATAGTGGATGAGTCCTCCATGCTGGCAGATGACGGTGGTATGTCTGGAAACCTGCTTTGGGATTTGATCCAGTTTGTTTTCTCGGGCAAAGACAACAGACTCTTGTTGATCGGTGATACCGCCCAGCTTCCTCCTGTGGGCAGTGAATATAGCCCGGCTTTGGATGCAGGATACTTACTAAGGCATTATCGCTTGGAAGCGGAACAGATTGAGCTTTCGGAAGTGATGCGGCAGCGGTTGGAGTCTGGGATTCTCTTTAATGCCACCGCTTTGCGAGATCAGCTATTGCAGCAAGAGCCAAAAGTAAAAATCCAAACCTCAACCTTTAAGGACATTTTTAAAATGACCTCAGAAAAATTGGAAGATGGACTGCGCTACGCATATAGTAAATACGGGACAGAAAATTCCACCATTGTTACCCGATCCAACAAATCCGCTGTCCAATACAATCTCTATATCCGGAGAGTCATTCATTTCTATGAGGATGAAATCAATACCGGTGACTTGCTGATGATTGTGAAAAACAACTATACCTACATGGCTGAATCGGATAAGGTAAATTTTCTCGCCAATGGAGATATGGTCGAGGTCATGAAGATTCGAAATTTTGAGGAAATGTACGGGCTCAGATTTGCCACCTTAGAGCTCAGATTGCTGGATTATCCGGAGGAACCTTTTTTTGAAGCAAAAGTGATTTTGGATACGCTTTATTCACCCAGTCCTTCCCTGACAAGGGAGCAATACAGGACTCTATATGACTTGGTTTCTCAGGATTATGCTGATGTGGCAAATAAGACGGAGCGAATGGAGTTCATTAGAAAAGACCCGTACTTGACCGCATTGCAGGTGAAATTTGCTTATGCCCTGACCTGTCATAAAGCTCAGGGCGGACAGTGGAAGGCTGTTTTTGTGGACCAAGGATTTCTCAAGGAAGATCAGGTAGACAGGGATTTTGTCCGATGGCTATATACGGCGATTACCAGAGCAACTGAAGAGCTTTACTTGGTGAATTTTTCGCCCACATTTTTTGTGAAAGCTTTGGATAACAGCACTGATTAACCAACCTCCAAAATTTATTCACAATTTTTAACCCACCTCAACTTGGTCTTTGGCATGTTATTTTCAAATTTGGAATGATTTACGGCAGTAATTTGTTGCTTTGATGCTTCGTAAAAAATCGAAATATTTGAAAATCAATTTTGACATAACCATGAAAAAACTAGGAATTCTATTGAGTCTGTTTGCCTTTGTGATGGTATTCCAGGCAAATGCACAAGAACAGGCATCCGGTGCAGTCATTACTTTCAAAGAGAAATCTGTGGATTTCGGTGATATCGTACAGGGAGCCAAAGTGGAACACACATTCGTTCTGACCAATTCTGGTACCGCTCCATTGATAATTTCAAATGTTGCAGCTACCTGCGGATGTACCGTGCCAAGCTGGCCAAAAGAACCCATCTCTCCAGGAAAATCGGCCGAGATCAAAGTTTCCTTCAATTCAGCGGGTAAAATGGGAGCTCAGAATTCTGTGGTAAGGATTTATTCCAATGCATCTGAGCCTATTGAAAAAGTTTCATTGATTTCTAACGTCCTTCCAAAAACAAACTGATCCGATTAGTTTAAAAATCCTCAAGCCTGTCCTATTTTTGACAGGCTTTTTTTTAGCCCAACAAAAAATCACCAATGGAAATCTTTCTGCAAACCGATACCTGGATTGCTTTGCTTACCCTTACATTCTTAGAGATTGTACTTGGGGTTGACAACATCATATTTATCTCCATAGTATCCAACAAATTACCGGTAGCCCAACAAGCCAAAGCCAGAAATTTGGGCCTGACTTTGGCACTCTTTTTCAGGATTGGGTTGCTTTTGGGGATTTCTTACATCGTCAAATTCACCCAACCTTTGTTCAACATTGCCGGACATGATTTCAGCGGAAGAGATTTGATCTTGTTGGTAGGGGGACTTTTCCTGCTTTTTAAATCCACAATGGAAATTCACCATAAAATGGAAGGGGAACCTGAGGAGATTAAGGTTAGTGCAGGAAAATCCCTTCGTTCTGTTTTGATTCAGATTGTTTTTCTTGACATTATTTTCTCATTTGATTCGATCCTGACCGCCGTGGGGTTGGTAGATGAGGTGATTATTATGATCATAGCAGTGGTTATCTCACTCGGGGTAATGATGGCATTTGCCGGCAAAATCAGCTCTTTTATCAATAAGCACCCGACCTTGCAGATTCTTGCCCTGTCATTCCTGATTCTCATTGGCTTCATGCTTTTGTTGGAAGGATTTCATTTTGAAGTGCCAAAAGGCTACATCTATTTTGCGGTTTTCTTCTCCTTGGCAGTGGAAATGGTCAATTTGAGAATGAAAGGAAAATCAAGTAAACCTGTCAAACTGAAACCAAGGATGACGGAAGAAAAGTAAAAATGAACCCCGGAAGAGATTCCGGGGTTTCTCATTTCAGTTTATACAACTATGGCAAAAACAACAGAGCGTAAGGTCACTATGGGGCAAGTCTTCAAGACTATCATTTGGCCCCGAAGAAAACACCTTTTTTTAGGTCTATTTTTAATCATCATCAGCAGGCTTGCCGGACTTGTTTTGCCCGGAGCAAGTAAATACCTGATTGATGACGTGATTCCCAGCAATGACATCAATATGCTGAAGTGGCTCATTTTTGCCGTCGTTGTTTCGATTGTGATCCAATCTGTCACCTCGTATTCTTTGACACAGATCTTAAGCGTGGAGGCGCAGCACTTGATAGCCAAACTCCGTTCGCAGGTTCAAAAACACATTATCAAACTCCCGATCCGCTACTTTGACAATGCCAAAACAGGGGAGTTGGTCTCTAGAATCATGACTGATGTGGAAGGCGTCAGGAACTTGGTTGGAACCGGTTTTGCCCAAATGGTCGGCGGGGTCTTGACGGCCGTTATATCCCTGGCCTTGCTGATTTCGATCAGTCCGATGATGACGCTTTATGTCCTTTTGCCGGTTTTGGTTTTTGGTCTGGTTTCCTTGAAAGCCTTTGCCAAAATCCGTCCCATATTCAGAGAAAGAGGGAAAATCAACGCCCAAGTCACTGGAAGACTGACTGAAACTCTTGGAGGAATCCGGGTAATCAAAGGATTTAATGCGGAAAACCAGGAAATTAAAACTTTTGAAAAAGGGGTTGAGGAGTTGTTTTTAAATGTAAAAGCCAGTCTTACAGCAACAAGTTTTGTGACATCCGCTGGTGCGCTTTTGCTTGGATTGGCCTCAGCCGGCATCATGGGAATTGGCGGTTATATGATCATGGAGGGTCAAATGACCTTTGGGGATTTTCTTGCCTTCACCCTGTATTTGGGATTTATGATTGCTCCAATTGTGCAGATGTCCAATATCGGCAGCCAGTTGACTGAGGCTTTTGCGGGATTGGACCGAACTGAGGAAATCATGAATACCCCGCTCGAAGCTGACGACCGAAAGAGGACTGTCAATCTTGGGAAGATTGTAGGAGATATGGAATTTCGGGATGTTTCTTTTGCTTACGAATCGGGAAAAGAAGTAGTAAAAGGGATAAGCTTCAAAGCTCCCGCCGGTTCGGTGACTGCATTGGTTGGTACTTCCGGTTCGGGCAAAACAACTATTGCAGGATTGGCAGCTTCTTTTTTAAATCCGGATTCAGGCCAAATCCTGCTTGATGGCAAAGATCTTCAGACTGTCACTTTGGAATCCTTCCGGTCTCAGCTCGGAGTAGTATTACAGGACGACTTTCTTTTTGAAGGCACAATCCGGGAGAATATTCTATTCCCAAGACCAGAGGCTACCGAAGAATTGGTTCAAAAAGCAGTTCATGCAGCCCATGTCCATGAATTCACAGACAGGTTTGAAAAGGGATTGGATACCCTGATCGGTGAGCGGGGGGTGAAGCTCTCAGGAGGTCAGAGACAACGGATTGCTATCGCAAGAGCGATTTTGGCAGATCCCCGAATATTGATTTTGGATGAAGCAACTTCAAATCTTGATACTGAATCAGAATCATTTATTCAGGCTAGTTTGAAAGAACTGATGAAAGGAAGGACCACTTTTGTCATAGCCCACCGATTGAGTACCATCCGGCAGGCTGATCAGATTTTGGTAATTGAGCAGGGAAAAATCGTCGAACGGGGAATTCATGATGATCTCATTGCTCTTCAAGGAAGATACTATCAGCTCTACACCTACCAGGCAAGAATTTGATATTCCTGATTTGCGGAGAGTTTATTTGTTCCAGGAAAGAAATATTTGGCCAGTTAGCGATTTATTTAATTTTGGATTGTTATTTTTTCCAAGGATTGATTGAATCTATACCGATCTATTCATGAAACTGATCATAGCCGGGGCAAATAAGTTGGGAGAATACCTTGCGGAAAACTATTCCCAATTTCGTCTGCGTCATAAATTGATGGGTTTTGTGGATGATAATCGTAAGCTTCATGGCAAAGAGCTGGCAGGTCTTCCAATTTTAGGTTCGATCGATACTCTGCTTGAAATTGAAAAAATTGCCTTGGTAGTAGCAGTCCATAGCCCAAATGAAAAAATTGATATTGTCAGAAGACTGCTCTATCATCCCTCCTTGGATTTTCCAAATCTGTTTTCAAGCAGTGCCTGGGTTTCGAGAGATTGCATTTTTGGAAAAGGTAACCTGATCTTGGATGGAAGCCTGATCAATTTTGGGACTTTGATCGGCAATTTTAATTCGATTGACCAGAATTGTTCCATAGGCCACGAATCCGTCATCAGTAACTATTGTTATCTGGAGGATTCGGTCAACTTTGGAGGCTATTGCTATTTGGAGGATGAAAGTGTAATCGGGAAGGAGGCGGTGGTTTCTCATGGAATAAGAATTGGAAGGGAATCCCAAATCTATCCCGGTGCAATAATCAAAGAAGACATCCTTCCCGAATCAAGGATAAAGTAATTGGCAATGCTATTTGAAGGGAAATGATACGTAAAATTCTGAGCCCATTCCCAGCTTACTTGTAAACCAGATTTCCCCGTTTAATTTTTTTGTAAGCTCTTTGACGATATTCAAACCCAAGCCGGTTCCTTTGATATTTCCGACATTTTTTGCTCTATAAAAGGACCCGAAAATATGTTCCTGATCCTCTTTTGGAATGCCAAGTCCATAGTCCTTGATCATTATTTCGAAATATGCTCCCTGAAAATTCAGATGAACTTCCGGATCCAAGGCTCCTTCTGAGTATTTCAAGGCGTTGAGAATCAGATTTCTTAGAATATGGATAAGTAAGCTTGGATCGGTATGGGCAGTTTTTTCTGTTTCCGGGCCAAAATATTTCACCATCCTTCGTTCAAAGTTTTCCTGATTGATGGTGTCCACCAAGTCATTTACAAATTTTGAAATCGGGATTTTTTTTACCTGAATTTTCATTTCCGGCTGGATACTTCTTTCTAGGAGAAGTACGTCACTGGTGATGTCGGTCAGCCTGTTGGTTTGGGCGACTATTTTCCCGACATGATTGGTTATTTTGGCTTTTATTTCAGGTCCAAACTCTTTTTGCAAAAGCATTTCAATCAGCAAGGCACTGCTTAGAATTGTGGCAAGTGGGGTTCTAAATTCATGCGAAGCCATGGAGACAAAGCGGGATTTTAGCTGGTTGAGCTCTTTTTCCTTGAATGCAGTGTCTTTGAATTTTTTAAGGGAAGTCTCTCTGTCAGTCACATTGCGGCCAATGGCGAAAATTGCCTTGATCTTGCCTGAGGGAGTATAAAGTGGCTTAAACTGGAATTCAATCAGAAATTTCCTTTTCGTTTGGGGGGTAATCACCGGAATGACCATTTTCTGATCCGGTTTCATCAGGGGAAGAGAGGGGAAATTCTCCATCACCTCGTTGATTCGTTTTCCGATTGAATTGGCAACTGGGATTTCAAATAGCCTTTCCATGGATTGGGATACATATTCTATCTCCATTTTGGAATTGGTCAATACCAAAATGTCTTCAGATTGGTCGATGAACAATTGAAGGATTTCTTCTTCCGAAAAACCGGATGGAAGTTGAGACTGAAGTGAATCTTGATCAGCGATAGGTAATGATGTAAGTAGCAAATGAGAATTTAGATAATAAATGAATGAAAACAAGCAGCCAGGGTTTGCATACTTGGGTATAGGGTGATTTTATGGTAATATTTCGAAATGTAGAGATGACATGATATCCTTCAAAGTTTGACTGATTCACTACGTTTACATTTTGATGCACCTTGACTATTTAAGTAAATCATCGCTTTTTGAAGCAAGTAAAACTTAGGGTAATGTTTCATAAATTGATCCATGAAAAAAATTCTGATTGTCGAAGACGAGGCAGAACTAGCAAATAATATCAGCGAAATACTTTCCAATATGGAGTATAAGGTCGCTGCTGTTGTAGACAATGCCAAAAGTGCCCTTGAGTTTTTGGAGGGGAATGAAGTTGATCTGGTGTTGATGGATATTTTAATTAATGGAGATCTGGACGGAATTGATCTTGCCTACAAAATCAGGGAGAAGTATAATTTACCGATTGTTTTCAGTACGGCATATTCAGGTACGGAATACCTTGAAAGAATTTCTTCCGAAATCCATGAAGGATATTTGTTAAAGCCTTTTACCCTGGACAGCTTAAAAACAGCTGTTTTCTTTGGTTTGAAACGCCATGAAGAGAAATCCAGTAAGGAAAAAAGAACTCAAGGATCTCTGAAAATCATGGACAAAGGATATCTCGTTCCGGTTCCTTTCTCTGAAATTGTTTATTTAAAAGCTGACGGCCTTTATACCAAAGTTTATACCAAAGCCAAATCCTATCTGGTCAGGGATATTCTCAAGAGTTTTGAGGAGAAGTTGCCTTCGGAGCAGTTCCTCCGGGTTCACAAGTCCTTTTTGGTAAATATTGCGTTCATTATTTCCTTCAACGCCAAAAAAATAAACCTTGGGGAAACAAGCATTCCAATCCGAAGAGGATTGTACAAAGAATTAATAGACAAACTAAAAATCTGAACGAGCTCGGTTAAAGTATAAGTGGATTGTTTTAAATTTTTAAAATTATTTTTGTCAAGGCTTAAATGCATTTAATAACTCTAATTGTTCCGTATGAAAAGGTTTAAAGTATTGATGATTGAGGATAACCCAGGAGATGTACTTTTGACTACTGAAGCACTTCAGGAAAGTAAGTTTGTAGTGGATATTGAAGTCGTAACTAACGGGAAAGACGGAGTTGATTTCCTTTTTCAGAAGGGCAAATTTGAAAACAGCTCACGCCCGGATTTGGTCCTATTGGATATTAACCTTCCCTTAAAAACCGGTCACCAGGTTCTCCAGGAAATTAAAGCCAATGCCCGGACCCGTGACATTCCTGTAATAATGCTTACTACATCTTCCACCCAAGATGATATTTTGACCAGTTATCAAGAGCAGGCAAGCTGCTACATCGTTAAGCCTTCCGAAGCGGACCAATATCTGGAATTCATTCAGGTTTTTGATCGGTTTTGCAGTACTTTGGATGAGTAGATTTTAGCCTTTTTTCTAAAAAAATTCCCTGATCTGTGTCCGATTTTTCCAGAAGAGATTTTCTCAAAACAAGTTCTATAACACTCCTGAGTCTTTCGATTCCAGAGTCAGCAGCTCGGTTTTTTTCTTCAGATCTAAAGCTTAAAATCGGCCTGATCTCAGATCTCCATGTGGATATTATCCACGACGGTGCGACTAGGCTTCAGGTTTTTGTGGATGAAATGGAGAAAGTTAATCCTGACGCTTTGATTCAAATGGGCGATTTCGCCATTCCAAAACCGGAAAATTTCAAAGTGATTCAAGCTTTTAACGAAGCGAACTCAAAAGCTTTTCATGTGTTGGGAAATCACGACATGGACGGCGGGTTTTCCAGGGAAAAAGTTGCTGAAGTTTTTGGTATGCCGGGACTTTTTTATTCAGTTGATTTGGGATCCATGCAATTGATAGTTTTGGACGGTAATGATCCCGGATCCAAAAAGAACCAAGGCGGTTATGCGTCCTACATTGGCCCAGAGCAACAATCCTGGCTGATCACACAACTGGAGCAAGCCACCAAACCGGTTCTGATTGTATCGCATCAGCCTATAGCCGGGATTTATACCATCGACAATGCTCAGGAAATCCAGGAGATTTTGAGTCGCTTTGCCTCAAAAATCCTCTTGGCAATAAACGGTCATGCCCATGTTGATCAGCATGTAGTTGTCGGAGGAGTCAATTACGTCCACATCAATTCGGCTTCTTATTATTGGGTAGGGGAAAAGCTTGCGCATGAAAGCTTGGCGCCTGAGGTTCACGAAATGTATCCGGCTCTCAAATTCACCTGCCCGTATTCTGATCCACTTTTTTCCGTGTTAACCATTGATGCCAAGTCTCGGAAAATCACTGTTGAAGGTCGGAAATCTCAATGGATAGGGCCATCTCCACAAGACTTGGGTTACACTATTTTGAGCGAAAGTGAGCGAAAACTAAATCTGCGGCCTGAAATCAGCAAAAGAAAACTGCAGGTCTAAGAAGTCAGTTGTGTGGGGGAATTTGCCTTTACATCTTTTCCTTTGGTGCTCAGAGTAAGTAGAACAATTGTGATTAGGATGAAAATCGTGCCGAGCCAATCCATCGGACCAAAGTAAACTCCCAACCAGACCACCGCTACTCCGGCTGCCGCCAAAGGCTCGACGCTGCAAAGCAGACTTGCAGTAGTTGCCCCAATTATTGTCACTGATTTTAGGAAAAAGTAAAAGGAAATCACACTTCCAAATATGACGATGTAGGTAAAAGCAACCCATGCCTCAATATCCCAAGTTCCCTCAAATTCCCAAGGTTTGCTGAAAAATGAAAAGGCAATTCCACCCACCAGCATACCCCAACCTGTGACTGTCGCCGGGGAATATTTTCTAAGCAGACCAACCGGCTGAATGGTATAAAAAGCCAATGCCAAAGCGGAAAGAAGTCCCCAGATAAGAGCACCTTCGGAGATGACCAATTGATCGAAAGATCCGTGAGTCACTAAAAGAAAAATACCGATCAGAGCCAAAGTCAGGGACGCATATTCTGCCATTATAGGCCATCTGCGGTGCTTGATGGCATAAAATGCAACTACCAGCAATGGTCCGAGGTATTGCAAAATTGTAGCTGTGGCCGCATTGGAAAGTGAAATACTGTAGAAATAGGTAAACTGTACTGCGACCATCCCAAGTATTCCAAACAGAAGTAATTTCATGGCATCCTGCGGTTTTTTCCAGATGGTGAATGTATCTTTTGTTTTTCGGGTAAGGGAAAATATGACCAAAATCAAACCTGCAAGCAACATTCGCCAACAGACTAACCTTGCTGGATCAAATCCTTTTTGCTCAAACAGGAATTGGGCACAGGTGCCCGACACTCCCCACAAAATCGCAGATGAAATAGCCATGATCAGGCCTGGGAATTTTTGGTATTTAGTAGGGGAGGACATTCAGAGTTGGGTGATTTTGCTACGAAGATATCTCCAAAAAGTAAAAGTTCATGGAGTCGAATTGGAGGATTTTTCCGAGTGAATAAGGATTGGAAATTTTGCAAACTCAGGAGTGATGATGATCCTTAGAATTGATTTTTGAAAAGTTGAAGAACGACCTAATTGTTTTATCTTCAAGAGACACTTTATAATTTTGAAAAAAAAGTTTGTTCTTTTTTTTGTGAACCAACAGAACCAAATTATCTTTGTGCCGTTAGCTACCTAAGCAAACCAAATAAACCCAAATGCTGAACGAGAAAAAATTGGAGTTGATTGAACGGATCGGAGTATTTCACGAGCGACGTGGAATGCAACCTCTTATGGGGCGGATCTTGGGACTTCTCCTTGTTTTGGATGAGGCTGAGGCCACCTTTGATGAGATCATCGAATATCTGAATGTAAGCAAAAGTGCAGTGAGCAATGCCCTTAACATCCTTCAATTGCAAGGACACATCGCTTACAAAACAAAGCCAGGAGAGCGGAAAAGGTATTTTTACCTTACTCTTGATAAGTGGGAAGAGGCGATGGAAAAGGAATTGTGCGATATTTCACTGATCAGTTCTTTTATGAAGGATGTCTTAAAGGAAAGAGGAAATGTGAAGCCGGATTTTAATCATAACATCAAAGACATCTGCAATTTCATGGAGTTTTTAAGAAATCGTGTTCCTTCTCTTTTCAAGGAATTTAGAAAATCACAGGCCTAAAAAAATTTCTTTAATTAGTTCTGTTTTCACAGAACAAAGTGAATAAACTACCTAAACCAACTATTTGTAATATGTTCAGAATCTTTGTTTTAAGCTTCCTCCTGCTTTTTGCTTTGCCGGGATTAGTTATGGCAAACCAGGAGAATCAAATTCCCTCAGATACGCTGGATCTGAAGGCCTGTCTTAACCTCGGTTTGGAAAATAGCCGAAGCATCAAAAAAGCCTTGATGGATGAGGAGTCCGCCAAGTATTACCGAAATGAAGTGCGGGCAAGTGGTCTTCCGCAGATTTCAGCATATGGGAATTACAACAACTTCATTGACGTGTTTCCTCAGGCAGTTCCAGGTGGACTTTTTGGTCCGGGAGAACCAGACGAAGTTCAGGTCATTGCTCTTGGTGTACCTCAGTCACTTCAGGCAGGTGTATCAGTGAACCAGTTGATTTTCAGTAGCTCTTATTTGATCGGATTGAAAGCAGCGCGGACCTCCGAGGAGTTTTACAAAACGCTTTCACTTCAGACCGAGGAGCAGGTCATCTATGACATAGCGATGAATTACCTCGGGGTGACTCAGATGGAATTGCAGCGGGAAAACCTCCGGGCCAATGTGGACCAATTGAAAGGTCTGGAGCGGATTCTGGAAGCTCAAGTGGCTAATGATCTGGTGAGAAAAGTTGATCTCAACCGCGTGAAGGTGAATTTATCTACCTTGGAAAGTGAAATGGAAAATCTGGAAACGGAGATTTTCAGAGGCTTGAGTTATCTCAAACTGGTGATGGGAATTCCGGTTGACACTCCCATTGAATTGAAAAAATCTGAAGTGAATCCTGAGACAATAGCCAATTTTCAGATGGCTGACTTGGATCCGGAAAGCCGAAAAGACATTCAGGTTCTGGATATCCAAAAGACCCTTTACGATTACGAATACAAAAACATCAAGGCAACAAATCATCCAAACCTGGTCGGATTTGCTGATATCAATCGAAATACATTCTCCACCAGTTTTGATTTCATGAGTGAAAGCAAAGTTTGGTATCAGGGAACTTTGATCGGGTTGAAACTTCAGGTGCCGATTTTTGATGGCTTTGCTGTCAAGTCCCGGGCTGCGCAATCCAAAATCCGCCAACAGCAACTGTTGGTAGACCGCGATCAAGCTGTGGATGCGGCTCAGATGGAATACAACAACGCTACAAAAAAGTATTTCAATGCGCTCCAGACTCTTAGGGCAAACGAGGAAAACCTCAAGCTTGCCGAGGATGTGCTTAAGGAAACTGCATTGCTTTACCGCGAGGGTCTAAGCCCTCTTACTGATCTGCTTGAAGCTGAATCCACGCAAAGACAAGCCCGAGCCAATTTCAACAACCAACTGGTCCAAGTAAGGATCGCACAGCTGGAAATTCTGAAATCCACCGGTCAAATCACAAGAATAATAAGCTAAACCAACCCACTCATTTTACCTCATGAAAAAGTTAATCATCATCCTATTGTTAGTTTCATCTGTTGGAGCGGTGGCATTCACCCTTTATTCCAACAAGACAGAAATGGAGGCAGCTACCGAAACTGCCATGAAATCCAGTGAATTTGTACCGGTAACGGTGGAAAAAGTCCAGTCCAAAATGATGGACCTAAGCTTTGAATCCAACGGAATTTTTGAAGCTCATCAAGAGCTAACTGTCATGTCAGAGACGGGTGGGGCTGTGGTGAAAATCCTTAAGAGAAAGGGAGATTTTGTACGAACTGGAGACTTGATTTTGCAAATCGACGATCGTTTGATCCAATCCGAGCTTACCATTGCCAAGCTCAATTTGGACCAGGCAAAAAAAGACCTTCAGCGATTTACCAACCTGATGGAAACTGATGCAGTTACCAAAAAGCAGTTCGAAGATAGCGACCGTGGTTTCAAAATCGCCGAAGCTCAGCTTCTGGCCATTCAAAAGCGGGCAGAGGATACCCAAATCAAGGCTCCGATTTCAGGATATATCAATGAGGATTTCTATGAGCCTGGAACTTTGGTAAGTCCGGGAATGCCTTTGGCAGAATTGATCAACAAGAATCCATTGAAGCTGAATCTTCAGGTCTCTGAGCGTGAAGTTGCGACAGTGAAGTTGGGTCAGAAAATAGCTGTCCAAGTCAATGCACTTCCCAATGTCACCCAAGAAGGTGTTGTTACTTTCATTTCAAATAAGGCGGATGGTGCTTTCAAGTATGAGGTGATCTTGGAAATCAAAAATCCATCAGAA
>DATIAI010000246.1:0-2305 GCA_035458065.1 Algoriphagus sp.
CGAAATCCCAAATTTTGCATGTCTTCATTGACGGATACCGAATCCCAATGTCCAACAGACATATCCGATTGTATCAGGAATTCCTGGAAAGATCACCAGGCTTGAAAGCTAACTAATCAAAAAAGGCCATGGGATCGATTCTGTGGCCTTTTTTTTATTGGGTATTCGAAATTCGAAATTTGATATTCGATATTGCAGGAGAAGTAGAAAACAACTCATTTAGATTTCCAATCTTTCTAAAACCTAATACCTAACCTTATAATTTTTACACTTTCCAACCTTACCCCTTTCACCACTAAAAATGAAACAACGATTACTCGCTCTTACAGCCGCTTCTCTCCTTTCATTCAGTGCATTTGCACAGCAGGATGGGTTCCTTCCCTCCCAGTTTGCTGATCAGAAAAAGTTTGAAGTGGACTTTCTGAATGCCGTTAACTACGACCGATTCAAAGTCCATCTTTCTGAACTCACAAAAAACCCGCACATCGCCGGAACTCCGGAAAATGAATTGGTCAAAGACTACATGGTCAACATCATGTCTGCAGCCGGTATGAATGTGAAAGTTTGGCCTTACGATGTCTATTTGCCAAATCATCCCGGCAAGTCCGAACTTCAGATTATCTCGCCTGTTCAGCTGACACTTTCTCAAAAAGAAGGAGAATTGTCTGAAGACCCATTTTCAGATGATCCAAGACTTCACTTGGGATTCAATGCCTTTTCCGGAAGCGGAGACGTTACTGCTGAGGTAGTATATGTGAATTATGGAACAAGAGAGGATTTCATGAAACTTGCAGAAATGGGAGTGCCTCTCGCTGGAAAAGTGGCAATTGCACGTTATGGAGGCAACTTCCGTGGATACAAAGCCAAATACGCCGAGCAATATGGAATGATCGGATTGGTAGTATACACTGATCCAAAAGACTCAGGGTTTACCCGTGGGGAAGTTTACCCAAAAGGTCCCTTTTTCAACGAAACAACCATTCAGCGTGGATCCATGCTGACCTTAGATTTCACAGGAGATCCATTGACGCCCAACCGCCCGGCTTTGCCCTTGGATGGGTCCAAAAAAGTGAAGCGGGATGATCCGGCTGATGTAGCTTTCCACACCATACCTGTGACACCAATCGGATATGGCGCTGCAAAAGAAATCCTGAGCAGAATGACCGGTTCGGAAGCGCCGGAAGCTTGGCAGGGTGGACTGGATTTCAAATACCGAATTACCGGAGGCGAAGAATTGAAAGTCCGAGTGATGGTAGATCAGAAGCCTGATTTTATCCGGGCAAATAATGTCGTAGGTACTTTCGAAGGAAGTGAATTTCCCGATGAGTGGATCATTTTGGGAAGCCATTACGATGCTTGGTCGTTTGGAGCTACAGATCCAAACTCGGGAACTGCCATGTTGTTGACCTTTGCCGAAGCTTTGGGAGAGCTTTATAAAAATGGTCAAAAGACCTCCCGATCTATTTTGATCGCTCATTGGGATGCTGAAGAGCAAGGTGTGATCGGATCCACGGAATGGGTGGAGCATTTGAAAAAAGAATTGGGCGCAAAAGCGATTTCCTATATGAATTTTGACGGCGGTGTATCGGGCAGAAACTTTGGTGCCTCCGCCGCTCCAACTCTGAAGAAACTCATCATCGACGCCTCTAAAGAAGTGGCCTATCCGGATTCTGCAAAAACAGTTTTTGAAGTGTGGGCGGGAAAAAATCCTGAACCGGGTATCGGAAATCTTGGCGGAGGATCGGATCACATTGCCTTTTACATGCATGTGGGAGTTCCTTCATTGAGCGGAGGCTCAGGAGGCCCAACTGCCTATCACTCCAACTATGATAATTTCCACTACTACTCGAAGTTCTCTGACCCAAGTTTCAAAATGGGTGGAGCAGTAGCTCAGCTGTTTGGTTTGGTAGCTATCCGCCAAGCCAATGCCGCTGTGATTCCTTACGACGTTCCCCGCTATGCTAAGGATCTGAAAGGACACTTTGAGCAAGCAGTAAAAAATGTCAAAACCATAGATCCCAATTTTGTCGGTTTTGACCAGGTGGACGCTGCTTTGGCAACATTGGATGCGAGTTCGGAAGCCTATAGAAATAAGCTCCACAAATCAATCTCAGAAGAAACTATCCATTCCAGCCATTTGAATAAAATCAATGCCGGATTGATCAGTTTGGAAAAAAGCTGGATCGATCCAAAAGGCATGTATTATGGAGAATGGTACAAATCAATGTACGTCTGCAATGACCCGTTCTCCGGCTATGCCTCTTGGATTCTTCCAGGGATTCAATACGAGGTGGCGATCAAAAAC
>DATIAI010000247.1:0-13303 GCA_035458065.1 Algoriphagus sp.
AAAGCAGCAATTGCAAAAAAAGAAAAGGATCGTTTCATAAAATGGATTTTTTGCAAATTTAAACTTTCCCAATCAGGGAAATCGCTTTTACCATTTTCGATAAAAATGATGTCAACCCATTGGAGTTACTCAGCATAAGAAACACATTTTAAGCTATAATCCTGTTATCCCCGCCAAGGCAGTCAGGCACTTCGGGATTTAAAAGCCAGTATGGCTGGAATTATTATAGGATCGATTGGCTTAGCTTTCATTTAAACCCTGCAAGGGGTGATATCAATTTCAAAAGCGATATCCTCGGGATGAGGTGCTTTGAGTCTAAATTTTATTGGAAGCCGCTAGAGGAATTTGGCCCGCTCCTCAGGTGTGGGAATTCTGCAGGTGTTTTTCTTTCCAAACCAACGGTAGCGGTTTTTGCCTATCCAGTCGTAAATCCCGTCTCTAATAAACGGTGGCAAAATGATAAAACCGTAAAAAAGAGGCCAAAGACCTGGAAGTTTTTTGGCTATTCGTAGAGCTGCGGTACTTCTAAAAAAGATTCGATCTTCCTCAATCAGGACTAGGGAATCAAGGTATTCCGGTTTCACCTCAAATTTGGTGAGGAGGTTTTTTCCGGCTTCCTCCTGCAATGCTCCCACCAGAAACCGGTCTTTTTTATCCCGCTTAATCACGAAATCAATGGAAGCATTGCAGAGGTTGCAGACTCCGTCAAAAAGAATGACAGATTTTCCCAGACTCATCGAAGGAGTTGAATGGTTCCTTTCAGCTCCCGTTCTTTTTGGCTCGGATCCAAAACATCAAAATAAACTTTGCCAGAATAGAAATAGGTACCGGCAGGAAGGTCATTTCCGTTTTTGTCACGTCCATCCCAACGGATGAAAATGTCATTTTCGTTGGATTCGAGGCTGTTGTAGCTGAATACCTCAGCTCCCCATCGGTTGACAATGAAAATCTCAACACCGGTAACAAACCGTGGACATTGAGAGAAAGGATTGTCAAATGCGATAAATGTGTCGTTGTTTCCATCCCCGTTAGGAGTGAATGCATTGGGAAGGTTGTAGACAGGGCAATTGTCCACACAGACTACATTGCTTGGCTCACTTTCATTACCTGATCGATCCACTGCGGTTATATAGTAGCAGCCACGATAGTTTGGAAGATTGGTGATAGTAGCAGCCATGTCGATAGAAGTATACTCTCCCACGAGGTTAAATACTCCTTCTTCACCATCCGGGGTAAAATACAGTCGGTAACCACTCAGTTCATTATCGCAATCTCCTGTGAAATCCGGAATCCAGCTCAAATCATGCTCAAACGTGTTGCTGTTGCACGGCTGATCTGCTACGTAAGCAGGACATTCAGGTCCTTCAAAAGTCAACACAGGTGGGCAAGGCAATCTGTTGTCATCCGGCAGAGCACAGGTGATTTGGGATTTGTTTTCCAAAGGATAGATCAGCCCGTCAACATTGTAAGATCCTTTGGTAATGACATAGTAGCAATATTCCAATTCTTTGACCAAAGGAACCCCGTTGAAACTGCCATCATCCAGGTATTTAAAGCCATTTTGGGTGACATCAACGTCGGCAATTTTCACAAAAGTGTCTGCATCTGCTGCATTCGCGTCAGTTCTGTTTCTATACACCTCATGCTTGTATTCCCCAACTTGGTTGTTCCAAGGGACATTGAAAGTCCAATTCAATTCGATTGCCTCATTGATTATCGTAGGTTCCAGTCTCACGGATGAAGCAGATGACGAGGTGTCAATCTTTGTAGTATTGTCTAACAGGACCACACGGTAATTGTAAACCAGGTTTTCGGTATTCAATCCGGTATCTGTGAAAAGTGTGTCCGTAGTAATTCCCAAAGATGTTCGGTTCGCATTGCCGGTGAATCCTTCACTTCGCAGCAATTCATAGGAATATGGTCCAGGGAACTGAGTTTTATCGATGTCATAAGGAGGAGTCCATTTCACAAAGATTTCCCCAGTGGCAGGATCAGTCTCTTCGATACTGACATTGGTAATAATCGGCACATCAACATCGATCGTGATACAGATTTCGTCAGAAACTATACTTTCTCCGAGTCTAGGTTCCGGGAATGCAGCCACCAATCGATAGCAATAGGTATTTCCCGGTGCCAGACCTTCGCCACCATTCAAGTCATTGAAGGAGAAAGTTTCCATGTTGGTAGTTCCGATCAGTTCAAATCCTGCCCGGATACCGGTTTCGCAGCTGTCTGGTTCGTAGGGGTCGGAATTGATTCTTCTCCAAATCTGCATTTCACTTGCCGAGTTGGCACAGACATACGGATCCCAGTTGAGTTCCACCGTTCTGCCAGATTGTTGCACCAGGTCATCCCAAACCGGAGGCGGGCCGACTACTTTGATTTTCCAAGTCTTGATATCGACCAATTTTGGTCCGGAGCGAGGTTCATCCGTGATTCGGACACGGACTTCATATTCTCTTGCTCTGACGTGGTTACATACAGTTTGCCAAGCGAAATTGACAATGGCAGGTTGAGGCTGGAATTCACCTTTTGGATCATAGGTAGCTGGGGAGGTGGTGATTGATATTGGCTCGCCAAATACTTCGATTTTGATAGGATCTCCATCCGGGTCAGACCCTTGTATAATTTCCTCGATTAGTGTTCCAGCTTCAACGCAAATGTCATCCGGCAATATCAGTTCAGGCCGCCGGTTGTTGGAGTTTTCGATGATGATCTGCATGTCGCGCACCACGTACCCTATTTGCTCAAATTTCCCGTTGATTTTTCGCCATTCGATTATTCGGAATGCCACGTTAAACTGACCTGCAGTCCCTGGGGCATCCCAAATTAAATCACCGAATACCGGATCAATAGACAAAAAAGCAGGCGTTGTTCCATCTTCCTGGCTTTGGCTGAATTCAGCGTTTGCCGGACTTCTATAATTGTTTACGGGTCTTTCGAAAGCCTGCTTTGGAATATCCATAGCATAGGAAAGGCTGTCTCCGTCAGGATCATAAGCGCCGGGATTGTGAATGTATCGCACATTGACAGCTCCGTTGTCCACCGGCGGTATGGTCAAAACCGGTGAATTGTTTACTCCAAAAAATGGATCAATGTTGATTTCAGTTTCTACATAAAAAGGTGTATCGACCGAATTATCCATATTCAGTGTCAGGTCATTTCGGTTGAATTCCTGAAAACGAATCTTGTAACGGCCGGGACCCTGAAAAGTATGCGTGATTACAAATGTGTTTTTTTCAATTTGATCTCCAAGTTCTTCCACCAAAAAAAAGTCACTCTGGGTATTGAGCTGGTCTTCCCGGCCATCTCCAAAATTTATCGTTCCGGGGCCAAAAATTACACTTGATCGGGTATCTGTATATCCCACCACTGTAATTTTATATTCCAATGATTGGACACTTACCCGCTCTGCGATGATTTCACCTGCCCGGATGTGTGTGGCCCAAGCCGCAGAAAGGCCAGCGAACAGGTAAATTAAAAAGATTCCAAGGGAAAGTTTAAGCTTCATGTTTGGTCGACTTTGGTGATACTCTTCCTGAAAACGATCAGGAATTCCAAAAGTTAATTCCATAGACAATTGTTCAGGGTTTTTACCTATTACGAAATAAATGGAAGTAAGTAGAAATTCCCCGGAAATTCAAACAATAAAAATAAACAGGCAGTTGAAAGTCTGATTAAAAAGTTAATTACCGGTAAATAAAATTCTATTTAGAACCTTTTAAAATAAGAGAATGGCTTTTGATTGCATTGTTTGCTACCTGATCCCCATGTAAATTTGGCGGCATATCAATCAAAGACTTTCGTTTTAAACTAATCGCAAATTTGTATGAGCTGGGTTACAAAAACCTTGAAAAGCACCCTCGGTAGAAAGTTGATCATGGCCCTTACCGGCCTTTTTCTGATTCTGTTTTTGACAGGCCATGTTGCAGGAAACATGCAATTGTTCTATAACGACGGCGGGCAGGCATTTAATATTTACGCCAAGTTTATGACTTCCAATCCCGTGGTAAAATTGTTGTCCTATCTGACCTACATTTCTGTCATTGCTCACGTGATTTATTCCATTGCCCTCAGCAATCTCAATAAATCTGCCCGCCCAATAGGCTATGCAAAATCAGGAGCATCAACCAACAGTACCTGGTCTTCTAGAAATATGGGAATTTTGGGAACTGTTATTTTGGTTTTTTTAGCAGGTCACATGTATAGTTTTTGGTTTCAGATGCACTGGGGGGATATCCCAATGGTGACTTATGACGGAGTAGAGTACAAAGATCTTTATAGCGTGGTTCAGATCGCTTTTCAGCAAACTTGGATGGTTGCCCTTTATGTGATCGCAATGGGATTCCTAGCCTTTCACCTATCACACGGTTTTGCTTCAGCATTTCAGACTTTGGGCCTGAACCATAAAAAATATTCTCCTGCGATTAAAACTGTGGGTAATATTTACTGCATTCTGGTGCCTGTTCTTTTCGCCGCAATGCCGCTTTATATCTATTTCACCAGCTAATTAATAGTCCCGTATGATACTAGATTCCAAAATACCTGCTGGTCCTTTGGCAGAAAAATGGACTAAGCACAAATTTAACAGTAAGCTGGTCAATCCGGCAAATAAGAGAAAGTACGATATCATCGTGGTGGGTACAGGTTTGGCTGGAGCTTCAGCAGCTGCTTCTTTGGCAGAGTTGGGTTACAATGTCAAAGCATTTACTTTCCATGATAGCCCCCGCAGAGCCCACTCCATCGCGGCTCAGGGAGGTATCAATGCAGCAAAAAACTATCAAAACGACGGTGACTCTGTTTTCAGACTTTTCTATGATACCATTAAAGGCGGTGACTATCGCGCCCGAGAAGGAAATGTGTATCGCCTAGCGGAGGTTTCTGTAAAAATCATTGACCAATGCGTGGCTCAAGGTGTTCCTTTTGCCCGTGAATATGGTGGATTGTTGGCCAACCGTTCTTTCGGTGGAGCTCAGGTTTCCCGAACTTTTTATGCCCGTGGCCAAACAGGACAGCAATTGCTTTTGGGTGCGTATTCGGCACTTAGCCGTCAGGTAGCCAATGGCAAAGTGAAGCTTTATCCGCGTACCGAAATGATGGACGTAGTGATGATCGATGGACACGCCCGGGGAATTGTGACACGAAACCTGATTACCGGAGCAGTAGAAACTCATGCAGCTCATGCAGTTTTGCTTTGCACAGGCGGATATGGCAACGTGTTTTTCCTTTCTACAAATGCAATGGGTTGCAACGTAACGGCAGCTTGGAGAGCTCACAAGCGTGGTGCTTACTTTGCCAACCCTTGCTTTACTCAAATCCACCCTACCTGTATTCCGGTTTCGGGAGATCACCAGTCCAAACTGACCTTGATGTCCGAGTCTCTCAGAAATGACGGCCGAGTGTGGGTTCCGGCAACGAAGGAGACAGCTGAAAAACTCAGAAAAGGACAAATCAAAGTCAGTGACATCAAAGATGAAGACCGGGATTACTTCCTTGAAAGAAAGTATCCTTCTTTTGGAAACCTTGTCCCTCGGGATGTTGCTTCCAGAAATGCAAAAGAGGTTTGTGATGCTGGAAGGGGAGTAAATGAAACAGGCGAGGCGGTATTCCTTGATTTCCGTGATGCGATCAAGCGAGATGGTAAATCCGTGATAGAGTCAAAATACGGAAACCTCTTCGATATGTATAAGCAGATTACCGGTGAGGATCCTTATCAGGTACCGATGATGATCTATCCGGCTGTTCACTATACCATGGGCGGTCTTTGGGTGGATTACAATCTGATGACCACCGTTCCGGGCTTGTATGCTTTGGGTGAGGCAAATTTCTCAGATCACGGTGCCAACCGTCTAGGAGCATCGGCTTTGATGCAAGGGTTGGCAGACGGATATTTTGTAATTCCATACACTATCGGTGACTATCTGGCTCAGACCCCACCTAAAAAAGTGGACGAGAACCACCCTGAATTTGCAAAAGTCGCTCAGGAGGTCAAAAACAGAGTCAGCCAGTTACTCAATATCAACGGGAAAAAATCGGTTGACTTTTTCCATAAAAAGCTGGGCAAGATCATGTGGAACCAGTGCGGCATGGCCCGAACTGCAGAAGGACTGAAACAAGCCAAAGCTGAGATCAAAGCTCTGAAAAAGGACTTCTGGTCCGATGTGAAAGTGCTTGGAAGTAATGAAGAGCTAAATCTATCACTGGAAAAAGCTCACCGGGTAGCAGACTTCATAGAGCTTGGCGAATTGATGATCGATGATGCGCTCAACAGAAATGAGTCCTGCGGAGGTCACTTCCGTGAAGAGTATCAAACTCCGGAGGGGGAAGCTCTTCGTGACGACGAAAATTACGCTTACGTGGCAGCTTGGAAATATGTGGGCGAGGACCAGGAGGAAGAGCTCTACAAAGAGCCATTGGAATTCGAAAATGTGAAGTTGACCCAGCGTTCTTACAAATAATCCTTAGACAAAAATTCATAGCAATATGCAATTGACTTTAAAAATCTGGAGACAAAAAAACCAATCCGATAAGGGTGGTTTTGCTACTTATCCTGTGAATCATGTTTCTAAAGACATGTCGTTCCTCGAAATGCTGGACGTTTTGAATGAGGAATTGACAGAGAAAGGTGAGGATCCTGTTCATTTTGATCACGATTGTCGTGAAGGTATCTGTGGGACTTGTTCCTTGTATATCAATGGCAAACCTCACGGACCGCTTCAGACCACTACTTGCCAGCTTCACATGAGGTCATTCAACGACGGTGAAACCATCACCATCGAACCTTGGAGGGCGAAAGCTTTCCCTGTGCTGAAAGACTTGGTCGTAGACAGAGGTGCTTTTGACCGTATCATCCAGGCTGGAGGATATGTCAATGTCAACACAGGCGGTGTACCTGATGCCAATGAGATACCGATCCCAAAGACCATCGCGGATTTGGCAATGGATGCGGCTCAGTGTATCGGATGCGGTGCTTGCGTGGCAGCCTGTAAAAATGCCTCGGCAATGTTGTTTACTTCGGCTAAGGTTTCCCAGTTAGCATTGCTGCCTCAGGGACAGGTTGAAAGAAAAACCAGAGCAGAAAAAATGGTCGCCCAAATGGATGCCGAAGGTTTCGGAGCTTGTACCAACACCGGTGCCTGCGAAGCTGAATGTCCAAAAGGCATCTCCATCACCAATATTGCAAGAATGAACAGAGAGTATTTTTCAGCGGTAGTTACTAGCGATAACATCTGATTTCCATATGTTTAAATTGGAAGCCAGGCCTTAGGTCTGGCTTTTTCTATATGAGGCTGGCCCGGAATTCTACGAAGAGTTCGCAGATGTGAAACTTGTACAACCAAAAAAAGGAGTGATTTGATTTTCTTTCCTTTTATGTTTTGTGATTTATTTTGGGTTTAAAAAACAAAAATTATGTTTTTTGGTGTAGCAAAAGAAAAATAGTTGTCGTAATGTACTTAAAACCAAATTTTATCACTATGAAAAAATTATTATTGTTATTGCTCGCACCAATCGTGCTTTTCAGTTGTAATGAAGATGCGGATCCTGATCGAACCTTGGTAGGAGAATGGGATTTGGTGTCGGCGTACAGCGTCTGGACAGGAGCAACAAAAGTGGAGGATGAGCTGGATTACCAACAAACCTATCAGTTCAGAGCTGACGGAACGTTCACGAAAATCCAAAAGATGGACGACATTGTACGGGAAGCTAAAGGCAGCTACAGCACGGAACAGCCAGAAGCCGTTGCATTAGAAGCAGGAGCACGACTTAATGTTATCCTAAATTTTACCGAAGGGGAAGAGTTGGCGGGAGATTGTTTTGGACCTAATTTGGAAAATCTTGTATTGAACCGAAACAACGAACTTAGGAATTCTTGGTCTGCATGCGACGGGCCAGGCCTTACCTACGAAAAGAAGTAATAAAAATCTTTTCTTCAATAAATTCAAGTTGAAAGCCAGGCCAAAGGTCTGGCTTTTTTATTTTCATTATTTTAAGATGAAATTGAATTATTATATCATTTTTGTCTTTAAAACCAAATTAAATTGCGAAAGGATCGTGAATTCATTACCTTTGAAAAATTATATTTTAAAATCAATTTGATACAAATCCAAAATAGTAATGCATTTAATAGATCTGGGGATCTTTTTGACCTACATGCTCGCCATGCTGGGAGTGGGATATTATTTCATGAAAAAGAACACCAGTCAGGAAGATTATTATGTTGGTGGTCGATCAATTGGTAGTTGGCATATCGGGCTCTCGGTAGTCGCTACCGACGTAGGAGGGGGATTTTCAATAGGGCTTGGGGGGCTGGGTTTTGCCATGGGTCTATCTGGGTCGTGGATGCTTTTCACCGGATTGATTGGAGCTTGGATGGCTTCGGTTATTTTGATCCCAAGAGTAAAATCGGATCCCGCTTTTTCCCGATTTTTTACTTTTCCACAGATTATAGGTTACCTGTTTGACTCAGTCGCTGCTCGAGTAGCCGCGATTATTTGTTTTTTAGGCTACTTGGGTTTTACCTCATCACAGCTACTTGCGGGAGCTAAACTTGCTTCGGGGACTTTTGAAACTCTGGATATTCAGACGGCTCTTCTCATTATGGGATTCATAGCAGTTGTATATACCGTAATGGGTGGGCTGAAGGCTGTCATCTACACTGATACCATCCAATGGATTATTTTGATGCTTGGGCTAATGTTTATCGGAATTCCCATGTCATTTGCCTTTGTGGGCGGTTGGGATGGAATAATCCAAACTCTTCCCCCCGAATTTTTCTCTTTTTCCAATTTGACATGGCAGGATTTACTGAACTGGGGCATCACGATTATCCCCATTTGGTTTGTTGGAATGACACTTTATCAGCGAATTTTTGCAGCAAAAGATGAGCGGTCAGCGAAGAAAGCTTGGTTTATCGCAGGACTTTTTGAATGGCCAATAATGGCGTTTTTGGGGGTTTCATTGGGCCTTCTCTCCCGAGTAGCAGTAGAGCAGGGAGTATTGGAAGGTTTTACTGCTCAGATGGATCCGGAGATGGGTTTGCCTGTATTGCTTAGCCAGATTTTACCAGCGGGGATACTAGGTCTGATGATGTCGGCTTATTTTTCAGCAGTACTTTCCACAGCCGATTCCTGCCTGATGGCTGCTTCAGGAAATCTTTCTACAGACCTCTTGGGAAAATACCTGAAAAACAAATCTCATAAGGAAGAAGTCCGTATCAGCCAGATTTTGACTTTTGGGATAGGGATTGTTGCTGTTTTTCTTGCCTGGCAAATGACAGATGTGCTCAGCTTAATGTTATATTCCTATGCTTTTATGGTTTCAGGTTTACTCGTTCCGGTGGTAGCGGGTCTATTTTTCAACCAAAGAAATCCAAAAGCAGCAGTCACTTCAATGATTTCCGGAGGAGTAATTACAGCAGGTTTGACCCTGTTGGAGATCAATTTGCCGCTTGGACTGGATCCTAATTTCTTCGGAATTCTGACATCACTATTCGCTTTTTTGGCTGTAAATAAAATTTCTGGAAAAATGAAAACAACGACAGTATGATAAAGATCGAAACACTTTCTGCGATTGAAAACGCAACTTTCCTTCAAAAAAATGAAATAGCTGATTTTCTGGTAGAGCATTTGGAAAAATTTGGAGATCCCAAAGCGGACATTCTGAAATGTCTTGATTACGCGCTTGATCCGGGATTGCAGGCTGGAGGCTTTGTAGTATTGGCAAGGGAAAACGGGAAAATCCTAGGCGCCTTGGTGATGAACAAGACCGGAATGTCGGGGTATATCCCTGAAAATATCCTAGTTTACATCGCTGTGGACGCTTCCCAACGTGGAAAAGGTATTGGCGGGAAAATAATGGAAGCTGCACTCAGTATTGCAAAGGGAGCGATAGCTTTGCATGTCGAGCCCGATAATCCTGCAAGAAAACTTTATGAGCGATTGGGCTTTACCAATAAGTATCTCGAAATGAGATTAACCCGAAAATAAGATGGCAGTATTGACATTAAATCGGCAAAAACTCAGAACCAATTTCCAGGTATTGAAGCGGCTTTTCGAGGAACGAGATGTGCATTGGGGAGTCGTGTCCAAAATGCTCTGCGGCAACAAGCTTTTTCTCCAAGAATTGATCAATCTGGGAATCACCGAAGTTCACGACAGTAGGATATCAAATCTAGCAATGGTAAAACGGCTCAACCGTGAGGTTCAGACTGTTTACATCAAGCCTGTTTCGAAGAAGAATGTGAGGCAAATGGTGGAATTTGCAGATGTGAGCCTCAATTCGGAACTGGAGACCATCCAGATGATCAGCGATGAAGCTGTGCGCCAAAACATAAACCATAAAATAATCATCATGGTAGAAACCGGCGACCTGCGTGAAGGAGTCATGGGTGACCGTCTGATTGATTTTTATGAACAGGTTTTCCAGCTACCAAATATTGAAGTGATCGGTTTGGGGACAAATCTCAACTGCCTGAATGGGGTAATGCCGAGTGCGGACAAGCTGATTCAGCTTTCATTGTATAAGCAACTGATAGAATTGAAATTCGGAAAGGTCATTCCTTGGCTATCGGCGGGCACTTCGGTCACAATTCCTTTAATGCTTTCGCATCAATTGCCTATGGGAATCAATCATTTTCGGGTAGGGGAGACGCTCTATTTTGGAGTGGATCTGGTAAAGGAAGAACTAATTGAAGGTATGCACGGTGATGTGTTTGAGCTTCATGCCGAAATAATCGAATTGCAGGAAAAACCTCTCTTGCCGACAGGAGTTCTTGGGTCAAATCCCCGAGGAGAAATTGCCCAAATTGATGAATCTCTTTACGGAAAGACCTCATTTCGGGCAATTCTGGATGTTGGTCTGCTTGATGTTGATCCCAAATATTTAAGCCCAAAGGATTCGGGAATTCAGATCATTGGGGCAAGTTCGGATATGCTTATTGTGAATTTAGGAGCAAATCAAAAAAGCTTGAAAGTTGGTGAATCACTGTCTTTTGAGTTGAAATATATGGGAGCTTTGGGATTGTTGAATTCCAATTATATCGAGAAAGAATTGCTGTAAGCTCACTGCTTTTGATTTGGCTTTTGGTTTTTTTGGCACCGAATTGGGCCTATTATCCATCAAATCAACTATTCAATTTTATGAAAAAGTTTCTTTTAGCGTTTTCAATTGCAGTTTTGGCAGGTGCCACTGCAAATGCTCAGACAGGTTTTGGAATCAGAGGTGGGGCCAATTTCTTTAATTTTGGCGGTGATGATGTTTCAGAAAACAACTATACCAACAGAGCCGGATTTCACGCCGGTGTTTACGCAAGTATTTTAAGTGGCGGTCCGATTACCGTAGAGCCTGGGGTTTTCTATTCGATCAAAGGAACACAAAATGATGACGCGCTCAATAGCCGGGCGGTATTGGATTATGTCGATGTACCGGTATTAGTTCGCTTCAAAATTGGAGAAGGCTTCAATATTTTCGGAGGTCCTCAGGTATCAATTCTGACCAAATCTAAATTTGAAGGAGACTTGGGTGGCTCAACCTATTCCTTTAACACCGATACCGTCAAAGAAACCGATGCAGGTCTTGTGTTCGGGTTGGGATATAATCTGCCTCAAGGCTTCAATATTCAGGGATCCTACGATTACGGGATGACTCCCATATTTAAAGACAGCGACGCCGATGTGTATAATCGTGGCTTCAAAGTTTCGCTGGGCTACACTTTTTAATTGATTTTCTGGAATAGAGCTGCGATTGCAGCTCTATTCTACTTTCAACCCTTTTATCCACTGTCGGATCAATTCCACTCCTTCCTGATGTACGGTAGTCCGCCCGATTTCTGGCATTGCGACTCCCACTTCGGTTGATTTCATGCGGTGGATCAAAATTGACTCATCCGGATTTCCGGGGGCAATATCAAAAGTAAAACTGCCGGCCCCTTTGCCAGCAGCCACTGGAGTTTTATTTACTCCCAATTTCATTGGGTCGGTTTGATCATAAGTAAGGAAAAGACCGGATGTACTTGCCGGTCCTTCAGCTGCGTGGCAATGCGCGCAGTTGATGTCCAGGTAAGCCATTGCCCGGTCATTGAGTGCCTGAGTCTGATCTTCATAATCGATCATGGATGGATGGCGATCGGCTCCCTGAAATCCCTCTAATTTTCCGAGATTGGCCCAGTGGGCCAACTGATTTTGTTTATTCTGGCCATAATCCAGTTCATGGTTTAAATGCTGGACTTTGACTCCGATCGGCGCCAATTGTTCGGATTTATTGTGACAGCTTTTGCATTGGTTTTTGTTGGGCACGATGTAATTGATGATTTGCTCCTTGCCCGAGTTATCAATGAATTTCACCTCGGTTTCCGCTCCGACTACTTTCAAAATCGCATCCGTTTGTTCCTCGTTCCACAGGTAGGGATAGGCCTGCCAACCTTTTTCCTCATGGATCAAAAGTCTCGTTTCGATGATTTTTCTTTCCCCTTCCGGATTTCGGAAATCAACGGGATAATAAAAGTTTTTGATCAAAATTGATCCAACAGGTAATTCCAGCTCAGATCCATTGATTTGAGCTTTTTTGTCTTCTGGAATAAATACAAAGCGGCTTTTTAACGCATAATCGGTAAACAAGGAAGAGGCGGGCTTGTAAAAAATCAGTGGCTCTGCCTTTTTCAAATCTTTGATTTCTCCCTCGAAAAATCCGTAGGTCGAAAGTCTTCTGTAGGGAAAAATCCCGCTTGCGACTTCTTCTGCCAAAGCCCTGGATTCAGGAATTGCTTTTTCTTCACTCTTTTGACAGGAAATCAATATTGCTGCCACTAAAGCGAATGAGCTTATTCCTACTTTCCAACCCGTATTTTCCATCTCTCCCGTTTCTTTATTTGTCACCAAACTGCTCACAAGCCTGCCAGGCTATTAATGTCGGTTTTGACATTCACTTTGCAGTTTTGGAAAAGCTGGTAATCCTTGAATGATTCGATGTTGTCCTCTCCATCCATCAGGTAGAATCGAGTGAAATGTAGGTCTTCAATTCCCTGCTCCTGGATGCAAATCCGCATTGGATTGGAGTCGATCTTTTCGCTTAATTCCTTGTCCCAAATTCCATCGTAGATGATATCCTGGGTTTTGGCTGGGCCATAAGCATTGTGCACGCTTATCAATTGTCCCAATTCCCGGCTGAGGTCAGGCATGGACAATTTCTTTCTTTCGTAGGTGTTGTCATGAATATAGACATCCACCGTATATGGGGACCAATTTGGAGCTTCTGCAGGGAAGCCGGTGATTTGGTAGCTGGCAATCGCCACACCGGTAGTTTTATT
>DATIAI010000248.1:0-5172 GCA_035458065.1 Algoriphagus sp.
TGGGATTGAAGAATCGAAGCGGGATGTAGGTTGGTGATTTCTCCTTCCATGCAATCTTTTACTGCCTGAGCTTTTCTAAGATCTGGAACTGAGCAAATAATGGCCTTGGATTTCATGATCTGGCGGATAGACATACTAATAGCTTGCGAGGGAACAGCCTCTAAATTCGGGAACCAACCTTCGCCAAGTTGCTGCATGCGGCAAGCCTGATCCAAATTGACGACGAGATATGGTTTTTCAGTTTCAAAATCAGCCGGTGGATCGTTGAATGCCAAGTGCCCATTTTCTCCTATACCCACAAAAGCCACATCAATGGGATGTGAATGGATCAGATTAGAAAGTCTCTCACATTCCGTTTCTGGATCTTTCTCTCCATCAATCAAATGGTAAGTTTTTAGCTGAGGCACCTGATTGAAAAATCGTACTTTCAGATATTTCCGAAAGCTTGCAGGATGGGTGATTGGCAATCCAATGTATTCGTCCAGATGAAAAACCGTGACCTTGGTCCAGTCTATGTTTTTTTCCTCCAAAAGCTGATTTAGGGTTTCAAATTGGCTTGTTCCGGTTGCCAGGATGATATTGGCAAAGCCTTGTGTTTGGATGGCTTTTCGAATGAGCTCTGCACCGGCTTTTCCAGCCCGCTGACCCATTTCGGTTGGATCTGGGGAAATAATGATTTTCATAAATACTGATTAGGTTAATTCTTCAATTCTAAAGGCAAAATCGCTTTGAAGATCCTCGTGAAGGGTGGATATCAGTTTCTGTGCTTTTCCGAGTTGAACTTGAAAGAGGTTATCAATGATCGAATACCTGAAATGCAGGTATCCATATGCTTTCATTTGCTCACAGAAATACACTATCAATTCCGCCTGGTCTCCTTTGTTTTTGCTCAGTTTGAGTGATTTGTTCAGCTTTCTCCGGATGGATTGTACTGCTTTTTTTGCCAAACGGTAGTTTCTTGTATTTGCTATTTGAAAAGCCTCATCCAATTCAGTTTTTACCGAATCCACAAACAAATTAGGCTGATCCCGCTCATTGAGTTTAAAATAAAGAAAAGCTTTATTGTCTCTGCTGAATTTGGCCAAGTCGGTGATCAGCTCGATCAGTTCCTTTTCCGTTAGGTAGCTAAGGTCTTTTTTGAGTTGGGCGAGTGAAGGGATTTCCATCTTTTTACTTATTGGGGCAAAAACCAGTTAAATAAATTGCATTTCCATACCTGATTGCCGCCAAATGCTAGGCTTTCATCGCAAAGTAAGTTTTTTCAGATGCCAATCCTTCCTGCTTTGAAGGGGATTTCACCAAATCAAACATTCTTGTGGCAAAAAGAGAATTTTTGAAAAGAATCAATCTGGCAAAAGTCATCCTGCGAATTAGCCAGAAGGCAAAAAATGTGAAGTTCATTCTACCAAAGCCCATTCCCTATTGAATTGATTCAGGTTTATATCTAAGTTTAGAATCAGAACAATAAACCCGATGGAAGCTTACGGTCAAATCTTATTAATTGCCATGCCGGCCTTTTTTGCGCTGGTGTTGTTTGAAAAGTTTTGGGGTATTAGGAAAGGAAATGACACTGTTCCGGTTAATGATATGATTTCCAGTCTGAGTTCGGGAATCACCAATGTGACCAAGGACGTTTTGGGATTGAGTATTGTCGTAATTTCCTATGATTGGCTAGTCACTAAATTTGAATTGGTGCAATTTGAAGCAACATGGATAACTTATGTGATCGCATTTATTGCGCTGGACTTTGCAGGTTATTGGGTTCACAGGATTTCGCATGAATACAATATTTTTTGGAACAATCACATCATTCATCACAGCAGCGAGGAATTCAATTTAGCCTGTGCACTGAGACAAAGTATTTCTACAATTGTCCGGATTTTTGGGGTTTTTCTGATTCCGGCGGCTATTCTTGGCGTTCCTCCGCAGGTGATTGCGATTGTAGCTCCCCTTCATCTTTTTGCACAGTTCTGGTATCATACCCAGCATATTGGGCGGATGGGATTTCTTGAAAAAATCATCGTAACTCCTTCCCATCACCGTGTCCACCATGCGATCAATCCCGAATACTTGGACAAAAACTATGGGCAGATTTTTATCATTTGGGACAAATTGTTTGGAACCTTCCAGGAGGAAAAAGAAGAAATTCCGGCAGTCTATGGTGTTACCCGACCTGTCCAAACCTGGAATCCGATCAAAATTAATTTCATGCATCTTTGGCTTCTGATCAAAGATGCTTGGCGAGCAGAAAATTGGTCAGATAAGTTCAAAATCTGGTTTATGCCTCTTGGATGGAGACCTGCAGATGTTGCCAAAAAATATCCTGTGAACAAAATTCAGGATGTATATCACTTTGAAAAATACAATCCATTTTTGACCAAAGGCATGTTGATTTGGAGCTTTTCCCAACTGATTGTATTACTGTTGCTTTTAAGTTTTCTATTCGCAAATATTGCAGAAATCGGTGCTCCGGGAATCTTCTATTATGGAGGATTTGTGTTTCTCACCGTTTACGCCTACACCGAACTGATGGATCGCAATCCCAATGCATGGGCTTGGGAAGTTTTGAAGATTGCTTTTGCATTATATATTATTCTGTCGACTGGAGATTGGTTTGGATTAAGTAAGTTTTTGCCTGGATCGGTTTATATTTTTGTTGGGTACCTGGTGATTTCAGGTTTATTTTCGACTTGGTTTTCGTTTCGAAAAGAAAAGCTTCAACTCGCCAATTGACATTAAATACCCTAAATGAAAGAACTTCAACAAATCATCCAAGCCTACGAAGTCTGTAAATCCGATAGTCATAAGGTTGCACTGGCTACAGTCGTCAAAGTTGACGGTTCGGCCTATCGACGTCCGGGAGCCAGAATGCTGGTAACCGAGGAAGGAAATTTGACCGGGGCGATCAGCGGGGGTTGTTTGGAAGGTGATGCGCTTCGCAAAGCTCAGGCAGTGATTTTTCAGCAAAAATCCATGCTCGTGACTTACGATACCACTGATGAGGATGATCAGAAATTCGGTGTGGGGTTGGGTTGCAATGGTATCATCCACGTATTGATCGAACCCATCGATTTCGAAAATCCAGAGAATCCCATTGAGTTGATAAAAGCTGGTTTTTCTGATCGTCAAACTTCGCTTTTGCTGACTCTTTTCTCAGTGAAATATTCGAAATCCGAGCAGATTGGAACAGTCTACCTTCAAAAAGGAGAATCCATATCTGGCTCATTGTCTAAAGTTTCGGATGAGTTTTCGTTGAAACTGAATCAAGAAATTGGAGGATTTGAGAGTCCACAAAATCAAATCAGAACTTATGCTGAGTTTGATGAACTTTCGGTTTTCTTCGAAGTGCTTAAACCGGCTACTCGAGTTCTGCTTTTCGGAGCGGGAAATGATACGATTCCACTAGCCAAAATGGCTGAGATTTTAGGATTTGAACTGATTTTAATTGACGGAAGGAAAAATCTGGCAACTCAAGCTAGATTTCCGTCTTCAAAACAAATCATTCAAGGACCCGCAGAAGAAGTAATCGATGAGATCGAAACTGATTTGAATACTGTCGCTTTGCTGATGACCCATAATTTCGAATACGAAGTTATTGTTTTGGAAAAATTGCTGACTCGAATGATTCCCTATATCGGGATTTTGGGTCCAAAACGAAAAACCGAAAAACTGATTGAAAGGCTGGAATCTAAAGGAATCCAAGTTCATTCAGACAATTTTTACGCGCCTGTTGGAATTGAGATTGGTGCCGAAACATCGGAAGAAATTGCACTGTCAATCCTTGCAGAAATCAAGGCTGTCCTAAATAAAAAGCATCCAATTTTCCTTCGGGAAAAGACAGGGCCAATCCACGAAAAGATTTAAAATGAAAACAGGAATAATCATTCTTGCAGCGGGTGAATCCAGCAGACTTGGCTACCCAAAGCAAATTGCAAAATACAAGGATAAGACTTTGCTTCAGCTGGCAATAGATGCTGCAAATGGATGTGAAGCACATAAACGTGTGTTGGTCCTCGGTGCAAACCGGGATGAAATCAAGAAGACTTTCCCCGGATCCAGCATTCCAAATATCCCCAATCCCCACTATGAAAACGGAATGTCTTCCAGCCTTAAAGTCGGGATGGAGTATATGCTCAAATTCGAACAGCCGGATCAGATCATTATCATGCTGTGTGATCAGCCATTTGTAGATGCTAAGATTCTGAACAAGTTGATTTCAACTCAAGCGAAAGAAGCTAAGGGGATCGTAGCCTGTGCTTATTCCAAGACGGTTGGAGTGCCGATTCTTTTTGGAAAAGCCTATTTCAAGGAATTGATGGGTCTCAAAGGTGACGAGGGTGCAAAGAAAATTGCACTTGCACACGAGGAGGATTTGGTGACAATCCCATTTCCTAAAGGCAAAATAGACATTGATACAGAGGAAGATTTGAATGAATTGGTAAAATCTTAAGGCTGAATTCCTTATTCTATATCCTTAAAAAACTCCTCCAAATCCAGCTTAAAACCTTCGACGGCAACTGATTCCACCACGTCTCCTGAAGTCAGCAGTGGAGACGGGACATATTTTCCGTTGGTAAGGGTGTAAATTAGAATATCTTGATTTTCAGGATGAATAATCCAATACTCCTTGACACCGTTTGATTCATAGAGCTCATATTTGTGCTTCAGCTCAATTTTGCTATTTCCTGGAGAAAGGATTTCTATAATCAGATCCGGGGCACCGATACAACCACGATCATCCAGCTTTTCTGGATCACAAATCACGCAAATGTCCGGCTGAACGACATCGTGAATTTTATGGTCTTCTTTTGATCCTTTTGGAAATCGAACGTCAAATGGAGCATCATAAACTTGACAAGTTTTTCCCTCTAAGAATTGATATAGTTTTGAGGCCATTTTTATTGAAACCCGTTGATGGATTCGCTTTGGCGCTGCAACGGCTTTTTTAAATATTTTCCCTTTAATCAGCTCCACCACTTCTTCAAACTGCCAAGTCAGATAATCTGCATACGAATAAACTCCGTACTCAATATCCGGTTCGTTTACAGTCTCTTGCTTTTCAGTTTCCATAATTGAATATACTAAATGAACTAGTACAGGTTAGTTGATATTAAATACTTATGTGTTTTTTTTTCAGCTCGCCGACAACCTTTTTAATCCACTCAATAGTGA
>DATIAI010000249.1:0-3929 GCA_035458065.1 Algoriphagus sp.
AATGGATGGGGGTAAAACCTGGAAATCACTTGAAAATTTGCCAGAGTCTGAAGATGGAGAGGCCGCTTTTGCCGCCAGCGCATCTTCCATGATTGGCATCAAAAAGGGCTTGATTTTCGGTACAGGTGGGTCGGTGTCCAATTTGCATTATTATCGATTTTCGGATGAGAGATGGACAAAAGTGATATCACCGATACTTCAGGGAGAGGCCTCTCAAGGTATCTTTGCGATAGCGTGGATTAGAGACGGACTGATCGGTATCGGAGGTGACTACACACAGCTAGAAAAAAGAGAGAAAAACGCATTTATTTACAAAGACGGGATTTTTGAATTTCCAGAAGTTTCTCCATTGGGTTATCGATCTGGAGTGGCTTATTTGAAAAAAGGTGACCTTTTGGTAGCTGTTGGGCCATCAGGCTCGGATTATTCCCAAGACGGGGGAATGATCTGGGAAAATTTTTCTGCCACAGGATACCATGCTGTTAAGGTTTCAGAAGATCAAAAATCTATTTGGTCCAGTGGAAGTACTGGTCGGGTCGGTGTCTTGATTCAGTAATCGAATGAACGGATTTTATTGCCTCAAAGGCAATGAATTACCGTCTTCCTTTTTCGAAAATGTAGGGTTTTGCAGGTAAACCTCTTTTTATCCAGACTGTCAGTCAGTATATTTAAGCAGATAATTCCTCAAAATACAATCCCAATCCCTTCGAATTTAGACCCATGTTTGAAATTATTCCCTCCATTTGGATTATTAATGGTAAATGCGTTCGGCTCAAAAGGGGCGATTTTTCAACGGAGGAAGTAATTTCCAGTAATCCTTTGGAAATCGCACAGGCATTTGAGGGGATAGGAGTTAAGCGCCTTCACCTGGTGGATTTGGATGGCGCAAGACGAGGTGAACCCAAAAACTATCACATTTTAGAGGCCATTGCCGGATACACTGAGCTAAAGGTGGATTTCACCGGAGGTGTATCTACCGATGGGGATGTCATCAAATGTTTTGAATTTGGAGCCAAAACTGTAACGATTGCTTCAGCAGCAGCGAATTTTCCGGAGCGTTTTGCTCAGTTTATCCTTTCCTATGGTCGAGAGAAAATTAACCTGGCTGCCGACACCAATCCCGAAGATCACAAAATCAAAATCAAGGGGTGGCTGAAAAAGACAGAAATTGACCTTTTTGACCACATTGAGTTTTTCTATGACCGGGGACTGAAATATCTGAAATGTTCCGATGTAACCCGAGACGGGGTGATGCAGGGACCAAATTTTGAACTTTACTCCGAGATCTTGGAGAAATTCCCCTCCATCCATTTAGCTGCCTCCGGAGGCGTAAGAGGAGTAGATGACTTTCGACAACTTCGTGACATGGGATTGAAAGCGGCAGTTTTTGGCCGGGCTTATTATGAGGGGAAGATTACTTTGAATGAGCTTGAAAAGTTTGTGTCAGAATCATAAAAGGAAAAAAGAGGCCTCGAGCCTCTTTTTTTATGCTTTCTTAAGCTTGATTAATCAGCTTTGAATTTGTCAACGATGTAAAGGAATATGTTGAATGATAAAGTAGAAGGAGATTCATTCCTTTTAATATCCTTCTCCGAAACCATCCCGCCGGCTGGCAAGTCTCTTTTAACGGTGGCCGCAGGTTTAATTGAATTTGTCGGTTTTGCAGAAAGATTTGATGAAGGAATATTGTCCTGAATTGAGCTTTGGTCTTCTAAAATTACCCTGTCGTTTACTTTAGGATTGTTTTCCTCTACTTTTTCTGTCTCTGTTTGAGCAGAAGCATCTACTGCAATCAACGCCAATCCCAAAATTGCTACGCTGAGCAAGGCGGGCTTTTTAAAATGAAATCCTGAGAATTTCAACATGGCTTATATTTGGATAGTTAGTTCTTTAACTGGTATACAAAAAAATTGTTCCTAAAATTAGAAAAAAAAACCACTATGCAAACGATTGACTTCGAAGAATTCACCAAAATAGACATAAGGGTGGGGACTATTATTCAGGCAGAAGTTTTTGAGAAAGCACGTAAACCGGCATATAAAATTTGGATAGACCTTGGGGCTGAATTGGGGATCAAAAAATCATCTGCCCAAATAACCCATTTTTACAAGACTCAAGAATTAATCGGAATGCAGGTTTTGTGTGTTTGCAATTTCAAACCGCGGCAAATAGGAGATTTTATGTCTGAGGTATTGGTTACCGGGTTCTCTGCCCAAAATGGCGGAATCGTCCTTGCGACAGTGGAAAGGAAAGTCCCCAATGGTCAAAAACTGCATTAGGCTGGCCTATTCAATTTGAATTTAAGGCAGGCGCTGTGCAGTTTTGAAATTCTGATTAGTCTAGAACCTGCTTGCATTTTCCTCCTTATTGACATGAGGATGTTTTTCAATTTAATTCTTGGCCCTTTTAAAGGACTAAATAACCAACTAACCATGAGTACTTTGGTTTTTTACGGATTACTGTCCAAATTCCCTAAACCTTCATTAACCTGATCAAACCATGAAAAAATATTTGCTTTTGCCTTTTCTTTTTTTGGCTGGCTTGGTAAGCGGTCAAAGCCTAAATGGTGCTTGGAAGCTGGTGAGCCAAAACGGGAAGCCGGTCACTGAGCAAGAATACATTAAAATATACCAAGACGACTATTTTGCTTTTGGAGCAAAAAATGTAGCTGATAATGCCTTTATAGGTGCTGGCGGTGGTCCTTATAAGTTTGCCGATGGGAAGTATTCCGAAACATTGGACTTCTTTACTCTGAATCCTCTTCAGGTTGGCACAACTACTCCTTATCAAATTGAATTGACAGGAAATAAGCTCACGATTTCAGCCAATACCAACAATGGAATGCTTGTCGAAACTTGGGAAAAGATTTCTGAATCCAAAGATGATCTGACTGGAAACTGGGTGATTACCGGTAGGAAGCGGGATGATCAAATCTCAAGATCAACTCCAGGCGCTCGCCGGACAATCAAAATCCTGAGCGGTGGCCGGTTCCAGTGGGTTGCTTTCAATTCTGAAACCAAGGAATTCTCTGGTACCGGGGGTGGCACTTATACAGCTGAAAACGGAAAATACACCGAAAACATCACCTTCTTTTCAAGAGACAACAGCAGGGTGGGAGCAAGCCTTGGGTTTGACTTTAAGGTTATTGAGGGAGAGTGGCACCATAGCGGTCTGAGCTCGACAGGAGCCCCGATCTACGAGATTTGGACTCCCTATTCAATTGGATACAAACCAGGCAATTAATCATGCTGAATAAAAAAAGGAGCCTTTGGAGCTCCTTTTTTGGTTTTATGCTTCTACTAAATAGAGTTCTTTTAACTTTTTGACCGTGTAGTCCACTTCCTCCAGTGTATTGAATCTGCTAAAAGAGAACCTTACCGAATCTCTTTCTGGATTGTGATGCAATGCCCTCAGAACATGGGATCCAACAGTGGCTCCCGAACTGCATGCCGAACCTCCGGAAGCAGAAATCCCCTCAAGATCCAAGTTGAAAAGGAGCATGCCTCGATTGGCTTCAGATGGGGGAAGACTTACGTTCAGTACAGTGTACAAGCTTTTCTCCATGTCAGAGGAAAGTCCGTTAAATTCTACACCTGGAATTTCCTGAATCAGCTTTTGGATAAAATGGGTTTTTACTGCTTCAACATGAGAGCGATGAGCTGACATATCTTCATAGGCTAGTTCAAGTGCTTTGGCTATCCCAATGATTCCTATCACATTTTCAGTTCCACCACGCATATTGCGCTCTTGAGCTCCACCGTGAATAAAAGGGTGGATTTTTTTGTCTTTTCGTACGTACAGAAAACCGGAACCTTTTGGTCCGTGAAATTTGTGTCCTCCAGCTACGATAGCATCCACTGCCAATTGTTTGAGATCATGGACATAATGTCCCATTGTCTGAACTGTATCGGAATGGAAAAAAGCCTGAT
>DATIAI010000250.1:0-2627 GCA_035458065.1 Algoriphagus sp.
GGATAGTCACTATTCGCTTGATAGGAACCTGATATTATCCATAGGGCTTCATATCTGGCTCCTCCAAATATCCCGTCTTTAACATTTACAAACATGGTGAAATCAGATCCGCTTCCCGATGCGGTACCAGCACCAAATCCTGTATCCAATCTGTCGGGATATTGGGGATACAGAGGGTCCATTAAAGAGAAATAGCGTAAATCAGAGACATAATTACCTTCCTGATCTTTTGCAATCAAAATGTGGTCTTCGTATCTGCCAAATATGGAATCTTTATAGGAAGTAAAATTACTGTCATACAGGCAGGAATGGCCTATTGTAAATATTAATGCCACCTGGTTTTTATTGTCATTATACCAATAAATCTCAGGGGGGCTTTCTCCTTCATGGATCTGCATCCCATTTTGTTGTATCAGATCCAGAAACGGTTCTAAGCTTCCCGTCACTGCAAGAACTTCCGGAGTAAATATTTCCGAAGCTACCTCCGGAGGTAAATCATACTTTCCGAGTTCATTATTGGGTACCTCATCGTTCAGATCACAGGAGAACATCATGCAAATCCCTGCATAAAGTGCTATCCTTTGGGTTAGAGTTTGAAGGATGGTTTTCATAATTGCTGAGTTTATAGGCATGGTTATCAGGATTAAGGAATTCTCTTTATCCGGGATGAGATTTAAATTTCTTCCATTAGTTTTTTGGTGGACCTTCCATATTTGGACATCAGGATTTCTATTAATATGGAGATCAAGGCAACAAACAGGATGACTGTCAGGCTGTAAGAGGTAATTAATTTCAACCACACCTTATTGATGGATTCCTGGGTCCATACCTTATCCTTCTCATCGGGGGAACCAAACCCTTCCCTGATCAGATCCTCATCAGATTGGATATAGGGATTTTCCAACTTAAAATCCCTGGCAACAGGAGTATATTCTGTTCCCTTGATGTAATAGCTCACCTGACCTTCAAAATCCCGGTAAGGAAATGTCCCCTCCAGAAAATACCTGGTATGGGTATATAAAATGAGTATCAGGCCCGCAAAGAGAAACAGACAAACTGCCTTTACCGAGTATTTTGTATGGGTGTTCCATTTTCCTTTTAACATAAAAGAAACCATCAGATTTACCACCAAAGCAATTAGAGTGGCCAATGCTGTATAATAGAAAGCCAATTCTTCAATTTTCAGGAGGTATGAAATTGCCCCGCCAAACAGACCAAAAATCAGCGCTACCAACGCAGCCCTATATTTGAGTAATGAAATCATTGGTTAATTCTCAATGGTACCACAATCAATTTTTCCTCATTATACAACTGGGGCTTGGTAAATTCCTCTCTAAAATCAATGGTAGGGTATTGGACTTTCATCCGTTCCCCGTTTAGGTCCTCCACCACGAAGTACATCTTGGCAGGAGGAAACGCCGCTACTGCATAAGTTGCCGGAGTTCTAATCGTGTGGTAGGCGTTTTCAAAATCCTTTAAGGCCGGTAAAACATACCTGACAATGAATTTCCCCTGTACCTCTGGCCCCTCTGTAATTAGTTTTCCGTCTTCCGAATACATGTATACCGCAAAAGCAAAGTCCATGGTATTTCCCGGGGCATAGGTTTCAATAGGGGAAGGAGTGGGGAATAGGTCAGAGTAGAAATCGCTTGCATTTGATCCGGAGCCTGGGAAGAGGAGAGGAGTTCCCTGAAACTCAGGATCTGCCAGGGCCAACATCCGCTCTTGTGCTTGTGCCAAAGTCAGAATCTCAGTTTCTGAAAGCAATTCAGACAGGGTGTCTGCAATCCCCTGCATCAGGTTGATTTGGCTTGGATTCGCCTTTCCCATGGAGGTGACTTCCTGTAAAGTTTGGTTAAAAGCAACAACCAGATCCCTGACCAACAGTAGTGTAACAGCGTTTGAGGATTCAAATTGGGCTTCGATTGAATTCAGTTCAGTTTCTACTTTCTGAATTATGGCAGGTACTTTTGCCATAATCAAATCCCCTGCAGGGTTTGTGTTTTGGGAATTCATCTGTTCAAATCCTGCTTTCGATCTCTCCAATTGATCTATTTGGGCCCGCAGGTCTTCAGCTAAACCGGATCCCTCCTCCATTGAAGGATCCGGTGCGGCATTCTGCTCCAATTTTGGGAAAGCTGGCAGGTTTAATTTTTTATTGCTTCGAATCACTTCGATATTGTTTAAGGAGGGATTAAGTGCATACATTAATTCAATCGCATCCGGATTGGGCATGATCTGATGGGATCGCAAATAGTCCGGTAAATGACTGGCTACCGGAATTTTTGGACTGCGGGACTTGATGTATAAATATGTCGCAGCCCCAATGACAACACCTCCTGCTATATATACAGCCGGATTGATTCCATCATCCTCGATAGGTGCTGCACCTCCGGTGGGAGGGCGCTGAGCCAAAGCCTGATATTCCTGGGAGAAATAAAAATTCATCACCAAGACAATCAACCAGCATCTGTTCACAAGTAAAAACATGGGTTTCTCGGAAAATCGTGACTAAAAAAATCTTTAAAAATACTTCCTGGCTTACCTCTTTTACATATAGAAAATTGGCCAAAGGTTAACTCTATTTTAACTATTAATTGCTTAAAATCCAATTGTTTATGGGTTTT
>DATIAI010000251.1:0-9085 GCA_035458065.1 Algoriphagus sp.
GTTCAGAATATCGGTGGTTATACCGAGCAGCGCTTGGTGGATATCCAAGGTGACGGAGAATTGAACATGAGTATCGGGGAGGGAATCTTTGCGCTCAGCGAAGTGGTGGTCCGATCCGGCGCTTTGACCAATATTTCAAGACCGGAGATGGGAGTACAGTCTCTTACAGTTCAGCAAATGAGAAAACTACCCTCCGTGATGGGAGAGGTGGATATCCTGAAGGGAATCCTGACGATGCCTGGAGTAAACACAGCGGGTGAAGCCAGTGTGGGGTTCAATGTCCGAGGCGGTGCTGCGGATCAAAACCTGATCCTTTATGACCAAAACACCTTGTTTAATCCCTCGCATTTATTCGGCTTTTTCTCCTCTGTCAATTCTGACATGGTGCAGGGAGTAGAATTGTATAAAGCCGGGATTCCCGCAAGTTTAGGCGGAAGGTTGTCTTCCGTTCTGCAGGTCACACCAAAATTGGGAAGGACAGATAAGATCGGAGGATCCGGCGGGATTGGACCATTGACCAGCCGCTTGAGTTTGGATGGACCCATTGGATCAAAGACAACCTTTATCGTCGGAGCTAGAATGACCTACTCGGACTGGTTGTTGGATTATCTCGAAGACCGGGCAGATATCGGAGCGAGCCGAGCATTCTTTGCGGATTTCAACGGGACGATTCAGCATCAGCTTAATGAAAAAAATATCCTCAGATTCACAGGCTATTACAGTGAGGACGAGTTTCAGTTTGATCCGGATACCGTTTACAGCTATTCCAATCAGAACTTTGCGCTTTCCTGGATCCATTATTTCAATGATCAGGTTGAGGCTACTTTTTCGGCAGGACAGGATGCCTACGACTTCCAAGTTCAGGGAGAAGATAATCCGCTCAATTCGTACCAATATAACTTTGATATACGGCAGCGTTTTCTCAAGGCGCAGTTTCGTCAGGAAAAGGGCCAGGGGCACATCTTTTCTTATGGCATTCACTCCATTTGGTATGATTTGAATCCGGGAGAAATTGCTCCATTTGGCACCGAAAGTATTGTTATCCCAGATGAAGTTGCTTCAGAAAAAGCCCTGGAGACCTCGCTGTTTTTTGGGGATGAATTTGAAATCAATGAAAAGCTGACCGTTTCCGGAGGATTGAGATATAATTTGTATGGTTACTTTGGGCCACAGACTTTGCCAGAATATGCGCCTGGAGAGCCTTTTTTGCCCGAAAATATCATCGGTGAAAAGAACTATGGAGAAGGGGAATTGGCGAAATCCTATCATGGTCCCGAATTCCGACTTTCAGGCAGATATGCACTCACCAACTGGTCTTCGATCAAGGCGGGAGTGAATACCATGCGTCAAAATATCCACCTGATGAGCAATTCTTCGGTGATGACTCCTACCGATACCTGGAAGTTGAGTGATACTTTCATCGGACCCCAACGAGGAATTCAATATGCCTTGGGCTATTTCCATAATCTGGAAAACAATGCAATTGAGTTTTCAGCGGAGGTCTATTACCGGACCATGAGCAACCTGCTGGATTACCGATCAGGAGCTACCATTGTACTCAATGACCGGATCGAGCAGGATGTGCTGGTGACTAAAGGCAAAGCTTATGGCCTGGAGCTCTTTCTGAGAAAGTCTACTGGGAAACTTAACGGATCTTTGGCTTATACCTACAGCAGATCCCTGATGCAGACCGATCCGAGCGAAGGAAAGGAACAGATCAACCGATCCGAATGGTATCCGAGCAATTTTGATCAGCCACACAATGCCAATCTGGTGCTGAATTACGAACTGAGTCGAAGAGTAAATACAACTTTGGCAGGGAAGTACAGTACCGGCAGGCCTGTTACTCTGCCTGTGGCAAAATTTGAATATGGAGGATCTGAGCGGGTCTACTTTTCTGACAGAAATTCCGTGAGGATTCCGGATTATTTCAGGCTGGATTTTTCAGTCAATCTGGAGGGAAATCATAAAGTAAAAAAACCAGCGCATGCTTCCTGGTCATTTGGAGTCTACAATATCCTGGGAAGGGACAATCCTTATTCGGTGTATTATATTCCTGAAGCCGGAACATTGCAGGGATATAAGCTTTCGATTTTTGCCGAACCCATTCCTTTCATTACTTATAATTTCAGATTTTGATGAAAGTGAAAAGAGCGTCTCAAAAAATCCATAGCTTCAAACTATCCTTCAGAGAGTTAAGGCTGAGCCGTTTTTCGGCTTTTCTATTCTATTGCCTTTTTCTATTCCAATTAACTAACCCAAGCGTTGCCCGACAATCGAATATTCCCAAAGAGTCGGTGGAGTTTAATACACCCAAGACGCTTTACCTGGTCGGTGAAAAAATCTGGTTTGAGGCTGAAGTAAAATCAGGTCAAAACCCAAGTCCTTCCAAAGTTCTGTATGCAGAATTAGTAGACCGGTTTTCTAATTCAGTGGTATATACTAAAGTACCATTGGAAGAGGGAAAAGCGCTGAATTACCTGTTGCTTTCAAATGCAATTCCATCAGACCAATATCTGCTGAGGGTTTACACGCGGATCAGTCCTTATCTGGATTTGGATCTTGGCATTGCACAACAATTTGTAACGGTAATCAATCCCAGAATACCCCCAAAACCTACTTTAGGAAATGTCACAGATACCAAGTTTCAGACTGAAACAAATACAGTTATAGGGCAGCTGAGTAATTCCAGTCCCAAATCCGCTGAGATCTTTCAGGTAACTCTTCCTTCCGAAAAAGAAATTCTCTCTTCGGCAATTTCGATTTCCAATCCTTATTTGGAAAATGAACAAGTGCAGATCAGTTCGAAGTCACTTTATTTGCCCCTTGAACAAAAAGCCTTATTGCCTGAACTCTTTGGGCATATTGTTGAGACCAAGGTTTCCCGGCCGGATACCAGTTTGACTTATTTTTTATCCCTCCATGGAAAGCAAAGCGCACTGTTCACCGACAGGGCTGATGCTGATGGACAGATTTTGTTTGATGCGGGAGGACTATCCCATTGGGACCGGCTGATCATTCAGCTTGAAGACGGAGCTGAAATGGAAGGGCTTGAAATCATTTCCCCGGTAGTCAAAACCAAGTTCCTGCCCGATTTGAAATTTCCGGAACTTGAAATTCCTCAGTCAGACTTGGACTTTTTGTCCAAGCTTCAAAAAGCAGCTGCTGTCGAATCGTATTATGTGGAAAAGTATGACATGGACTCACTTGAGGTTGTGACCGGATTTGTGGCTGATTATACCTTTTTATTGGATGATTATACCCGGTTTGAAAATGTAGAAACCGTGATTCGCGAATACGTTCCGAGTGTATTTGTCCGCTCGAGGGATAAGAAGAAAGAGTTTAGGCTTGTCAATGAGGCGGTAAAAGATGTTTTTGAATCAAACCCTTTGATCCTGATTGATGCAATGCCCGTCTTTGATTCTGATTTGCTGTCAGGCTTTAATCCTAAATTCATTTCCAAACTTGAAATCCTTAACCGGGAATTTTACCTCAATGACAGGACTTATCCGGGAGTACTCAGTTTTAGCAGCTACGAAAACAATTTTGGACTCTTTCCATTGGCACCATCGGCTCGCTTCTTCGATTACCTCGGCCTCCAGCCAAAAATAGAATTGGACAAATCTCAATATGGAAAACATGCTTCGGGAGGAGAATTCCCGGATTATAGAACAGTTTTGTTTTGGGGGAAATCCGGGAGCCAAAGTGTCCAGGCTTCAGTATTGACTGGAGAACAGATCCTTTGGGTGAGGTATTTGGATGATTCAGGACAAATTCAAATTTCAAGAAAGAGGATTTCTATTTCTCCATGACTTGGATTGGGAAAAATGGAAAATGACAATCCTTAATATTCTTTGACATGAAAAAAGGATGTTTTGAGATTCAAAGAGTACGATTAATTAAATGGCCCAATGAAAAAAATAGCCTCAATATTTTTCTTTTTACTGATGGCATTCGCTTGCAGGGAGCCCTTTGAACCTGAGATACCTCAGCAAAACACTTCTGTATTGGTAGTGGAGGGGTATTTGGATTCAGAAGGATTGGAAAGCGAAATTAAGCTTAGTAGAACTGTAGCCATCAACGCAGATACCACGCTGGCACCGGAGATTGGGGCCAAAATCACCCTGTTCAGTGAGGAAGGTGTTGCTTACCCTATTTCGGAAACGGAACCGGGTTTATACCTCTTTTCCCACAATGTACCGGAGGATAAGAATTACCGAATCCAAATTGAACTCAAAAATGGGGAGATCTATGAGTCTCTTCCCATGAAACCAATCCTGACACCTCCAATCATTGATGCTGGATTCCAGAGGGATGAAGAGGGCGTGGAGGTTTTCATTACTACTCAGGGCAATGAAAATGCAGATGATTTTCTCTGGACTTATGAGGAAACTTGGATCTATCGTCCGCGAATCCGTGTGTCATACATCTATGATACCACACTTGGCACTGTGCGGGACAGAACTGAGGAAGAAAACATTTCCCTTTGTTTCAAATCAGAGGTCAGTTCTGATATTCTTCTGGAGACTAGTTCCAGATTTCAGGAACAGGTGGTATTTAGAAAGACGATTTCTGAAATCCCTCAGGGGGATGAACGGATTCAGGACCGATACAGTATTCTGGTTTCACAAAAAGCCATTGATGCAGATGCTGTTCAGTTTTGGGAGACTTTGAAAAGGAATACCGAGGACATTGGTTCAATTTTTAGTCCATTACCTTCCCTTATTTCCGGGAATATCCGAGCGGTGGGAAGTTCTCAAACACCAGTGGTTGGCCAAATAAGTATGGGAGTGATTCAACAATCCCGGATTTTCATCAACCTCAGCGAGGTGGCGCCTTGGGGCTACCTTGATCCGAATTTCAATGATTGCATTATTGGGGAGGAAGCCGTCATGATGGAGTTTTACGAACAAGTCTTTGGAAGTGGCTCGATCTTACCTGCAAGACCTTTAATGGCCGGGACGACGATTGTGGGATATTATCCTTCCTTTCGGAGATGTTCAGATTGTACCTTGTATGCCAGTCCTATCATTCCCGACTTTTGGGAATGACTGAATTGAGAAATCTCGAGGCAATTTCTTGAATGTGATTACAGAGTGGAATGAAAAATTGTCTAACAGGAAGTTGGTTGAATTCTTTTCAAAAGATTTTTTTCTGCCTGAATCCAGCCCTTTCCTTAATTTTTGAGTTTTCAAATGGCATTCACCTGATCAGAATGGGGCATGATGGTTGAATTTGGATCAGTCGGGCATCCGGTATTCCATGATTCTCTTTCCGCTCACTGTCCTGATCAAATATTGGTTTTTGGTAGGTTGATGGCTGATTTGAATTGGTCCTTCACTTTCCAATGGAGTGGTGGTGAGCATGTTTCCTTGAAGGTCGTACAAATAACCAAAACCCTGCTCCGAATCTGAAACAGCTAAAATCTTTCGGTTGGATCCAAAATCAAAATAACCGAACCATAGGCCTTCACCAGCTTGAGTTATCGAGAATAATTCCCGCTCTTGATCATTTAGGACAAGGGTTTTGGAGAATTGCCTGGAAAGAATCACCTGCGAATGTCCGGATTGGTCAGACAAGAGTTCAAAACTGTTTTCCCGGTCTGGTTTTACCAATTGGTTTCTGTAGCTTATTTCGCCTCCAAAACTCGCATGGATCAATTCTCCGGATTTGGAAATGGCTGAAATTTTCAGGCTATTACCGCCAGACCCAGTTGTAATCCTCACCGGTGTGACAAAGTCATTCCCCAGCATAAGTGGTGAGCCGGGTTGTTTTTCCCCTCGCCGGTTGAAGAAATAAACTTTTCCTTTATCTGTTTGTGCCACCATAAAATCACCTTTGCCGGGAACCCGGACATGACTTGGCGCCAATAAGGATCTTTCTCCCAACTTCATCGGATTCCAACCGTCTAGGTCTTTACCGTTTCGATCAAGCAGCCACAAGTTTCCGGATTGAGTGGCAAGGAAGTAGCGGTAATCCCGGTTGTTTTCGTAGTCGGCAAGATTCAAATGGGTTATTTTTTCGTTGCCTAATTCTACAGGGAAACCCGGCAGCGGATTTCCCAAACGGTCAATTGCATAGAGCGCTTCGGCCGTTGCCAAAAGCAATTGGAGTTTTCCGTTTTTGAGATAATCAATTTGAAAAGCTTCGGAGACGATTGGACCAGAAAGCTTCTGAGTGTAGACCGTTTCTCCTGCAGAATTGATCAAATAAAGGTTGTGATTGGCGTCTTGGACTACAAGGTCTTCCGTCTTGTCGTTGAAGTTGAGAATGCTTTTTGGGCCATAGGTGATGTTTTCCGGAAGCGCGATGGTATTTGAGGGAGCTAAGTTCAATCCGGTTTGGTCTTTGACCACCACCTTTTCATCCGAAAAATAAGGGATACTCAATGTGGCCTCAGGGCTTCCTCCGATCTGGTTGATTCTGATGCTGAGATAAGGGAAGGCTTGGAAAAGTGACTTGTATTTTTGCAAAAATGGGCTCCAGGAAGGATTGCTGTTTTCCTCCCATCTTTCCCAGATCTTTTCAAAGTAAAAGTTCTTGGAATATCCTGCAGCAGGATTGATGGATTTTGGTTCTATGTTAGATTCAGGAGCTTTTGCCCAGGTATTTCCTATGGCAAAATCGTCCAAAATCATTTTCATCCCTGGTGCAGAATTTGCCATCACGAGGATTTCTCCGATCAGGCTGATGTGTGTCTGGGCGAAACCCGGAAATTTCCCTCCAAAGAGATGTGCCGGAAATTCCTCTTCCGGGAAATACAGAATTTCTGAATCCCGGTAGAAATCCGATTGATCAGAGTCAGTTCCGTTTCGGAATTCTTTCAAAAAAGCAAAAGTCTGGGCCGGGGCTAAAGTCCGGGCCAGCAAAACCTGATTTTGAACTTGATTTCCCAGATTTTCCAACTCCAGAAAGTAGAATTCTCCGGAAAAGTTATCCAGGAAACCCCGGTCAGTCAGTCGGGTTTGGATTTCACCGCTGATGGTGGATTTGGGAGAAAAGGCAGCATTTTGAAGTTTTTGCGCCTCAAATATTCCGTCCAGATTGATTTGGGTCAAAGACTGGGTTCTGTTGGAAATTACCTTTTGGATTTCGGGAAAATTTGCTTTTACCGAAGGGGTGAAATTGATCCCTTCCGGAAGTATCAAAGGCCCATTGAAACTAAGCAGGCCTTCCTCAAAGCTGAGAACCAGAGCCAAAATGGATTCATTGAGAGCCAACTCCTTGCCCATGGGATTTTCACGTTTGGTGCTAATTCCTGACAAAAGCTTTGAAACTCCCTGTGCGGAAAGGATCAACCTTCCCACTCCAGTGTCCTCCTCCAATTCTTTTCCCAGTTTCGAAGCCATGGAATTTTGGTCTTCACTGATGTAAAGTCGGATCGCTTCTTCGATGATAAATGAGGAGGAAGAGGCAAGTAGGACATTGCCTAAAATTGTCACCGACCACTTTTTGGAGTCTTCTGCTCCAAAAAATTCAAACACATCAAGATCACTGTATTTCCTTGGTTGAATCCGGATGTTTTTTGGAACTCTGGCTTTGATTTTTTCCAAATAATCAACCGGTGAGCTTGCTCCAAAATTGACAGAATACATCAATTCAAAGCTGTCAATCCCGGTGGCATGATAGCTGACTGTTACCTGTTTTCCGCGAAGAGTCCTTGAAATTTCTCCATTTGCTCCACTCAGACTGTCCAAGTCGAGGAGCTGGTTTGCAGTTGTAGAAAATGCCGGCAATTGGGAGAGGATGGTCCAAACGGGTTGATTGACAAGTTCATTCCAGGTTTGGTCAGCTTGATCTGTTTCAAAAACAAAAACTGCATCGGTGCGGATCAGCTCCAGACTGTTGATGTTTTTGGAAGAAAAAAAGTTTTGGTAAACCCAATAGCCAGCCCAGGCAATCAGGATAATTGCGAGTAATACCAAAAGACTTTTCCAGATTTTCACTGAGTGATGCGGGTGATTCTATCGGCTTAATATAAAAAATAGACCTAAGAATCCCCGATTTTGGTCGGAGAATCTTAGGTCTAAACGTTTTTTGAAGGATTATTATTTAGACAACTTGTCCAAAACGTTCATGACTTCTTTCACGTGACCGCGGGAAGTTTCCAGCAAAGCTTTTTCTTCAGCGTTCAGATCAAGTTCAAGAACTTTTTCAACACCGTTTTTGCCCAAGATCACTGGTACTCCAAGGTAGCAATCGTCAATTCCGTATTCTCCATCGAGTTTGATACACACTGGGAATACTCTTCTTTGGTTTTTCAATATCGCTTCTACCATTTGTGCAGCAGCAGATCCAGGAGCGTACCAGGCGGAGGTTCCCATCAGTTTCACCAATTCTCCACCACCAAATTTGGTTCTTTCGATGATTGCGTCCAGCTTGTCTTTTGCGACCAACTCAGTCACAGGAATACCTGCCACGGTAGTATAACGAGGAAGCGGAACCATGGTGTCACCATGTCCACCCATCAGGATGGCTTGAATTTCTTTGCCGGACACGTTCAATTCCTCAGCCAGAAAAGCTCTGTAACGAGCTGTATCCAGGATACCAGCCATTCCGATTACTTTATTTCTGTTAAATCCAGAGGTGAGGTGTGCTTGATAAGTCATGACATCCAAAGGATTGGAAACCACGATAATGATCGCGTTTGGAGAGTGTTTTACCACATTTTCAGTCACTGACTTCACGATACCTGCGTTGGTTTCGATCAAGTCATCGCGAGTCATTCCCGGCTTACGAGGAAGACCGGAAGTAATGACTACTACGTCAGAATTTGCAGTCTTGCTGTAGTCATTGGTGCTGCCCACAGTGCGGCTGTCATATTGATTGATTGGGGCTTTTTGCCAGATATCAAGAGCTTTGCCTTCGGCAATTCCCTCTTTGATGTCAATTAAAACAATTTCTTCGGCTACTTCGCGATAAGCTAAAACATCGGCACAGGTTGCACCTACGTTACCTGCACCTACTACGGTTACTTTGCTCATGATTTTATGTGTTTATTTAATTATTACTTCGTTAAAAAGCGGCGCTAAGATATTAAACAACAACTAGGAATCGAAGCTGGGTCAAGAATAGTTTGGCCTGA
>DATIAI010000252.1:0-8766 GCA_035458065.1 Algoriphagus sp.
GGGATTTGGTAATTGTGGATGCGATTTACGAAGCGGTGAAAACAGGTGGAAAGGTGATGATTGGTTAAGGTCTTTTCTCCAAAATCAGCTGCATAAACACCAGATTGAGCCATTTCCCAAACTTGAATGCCACTTCGGGAAACCGGGCGACTTCCTTGAATCCGAGCCTTTCGTGAAATCGATAGCTGCCCAAATTCTCAGAATCCATTCCTGCAATCATCACATGATATCCCTCATTGGCTGCAATTTGTATCAACTGTCTCATCAATTCAGAGCCCAAGCCCTTGCCTTGGGCTTTTTCATTCAGGTAGACGGAATGCTCTATCGTCAGGTTATAGCCGGGCTTGGACCGGAATTTCCCAAAAGTGGCATAGCCACAGACCTCTCCTTCTATCTCGGAGACAAGGATTGGGAAGCCGTCTTTGATTTTTTCTGCAAAAAGTGTTTCGACTTCCTCCAAAGATTTGGGCTCATAATCGTAGTTGTGGGAGGTGTTTAAAATAGAATCATTGATGATTTCCCGAATCGCCGAGGCATCAGTCGTTTGATAGGAGCGGATAAGAAAGTTCATTATTGAAAACGTTTGAGGATTTTTTCAATTCCCGGAAGATAGGCAGTGCCAAACAAGTTGAGATGAACCAAGAGAGGGTAAAGGTTATAGATTCCCATTCTGCTTTCGAAATCTGGCTCCAATGGGACGATGGAATCATAGGCATCATAAAATCTGGAATCAAACCCTCCAAATAACCGTGAAAAAGCCAAATCCATCTCCCGATGGCCGAAATACACAGCCGGATCAATCAGACAGGGCTGACCTTCTCCATCGCAAATAACATTTCCTGACCAAAGATCTCCATGAAGTAGCACAGGTTTTTCCTTTGGAAAAATTGAATTGAGTTTTGGATAAATAGTCTGGAATTTTTTCAAAAAATCCAAAGGGATCAACCGATCGAAATAGGCCATTCCGAGCATTGGTTCCAGCCTTTGTTCGATGAAAAAGTCCAGCCAATTGTCAAACTGATGGTTTTTTTGAGGTAAGGAAGCGATGTAATTATCCGAACTCAAACCGAATTTCTTTGCGGTATTGAGATGCAACTGTGCAAGACCAAGGCCTAAATTCTCCCAATAATCCAACTGTTGCCGAGAGGAAGGGATAAATTCTGAAAGGAGGTAATTGTAATCCTCAATTCTACCATGTCCGAATGTTTGGGGAATTTTGAGAAAAGTTGATTTTCGCAATTTTTGAAGACCTTCAGCTTCTTTTGCCAGGATGTTTCGCTCGTGGTCGAAGTTGAGTTTCAGAAAAAAATTCCCTTCTGAGGTTTCCAGCCGGACACCTTGGTTGTGATTGCCAGCTGCGACCAAACTCGCAGACTTCAGTTTGGCCAGTGGGCCTAGGGTTTTTGATATTACTTGCTCGTAGATCTCGTGCTGATCAAGCATAGAGTTGATGGACCTCTTTGATTTTCGTCAGAAAACTCTCGATCGATTCATCCAGGATATGAAATATTTCATCAAATCCTTCTTCCCCACCATAATAGGGATCGGGCACAGATAGGCCTTCGGAGCCAGACACAAAATCCCGCATCAGGAAAATTTCTTTTTCCGGGAAATTATACTGCGCTTTTAGATTATTGAGATTTCGCAAATTGTTATCATCCATTGCAATGATGTAATCGAAATCCCTGAAATCGGTACGGTTTACCTGCCTGCCTCGATGGCTGATGATTAGGCCTTTTCGATGGGCGCATTTGATGGACCGCTCGTCTGGAAGTTCCCCAATATGGTAGTCAGAAGTTCCCGCGCTGTCGGATTTAAATTTGCGTGACAATCCTAAAGCCTGGATTTTATGATTAAAAATGGCTTCAGCAAGTGGAGATCGACAAATGTTTCCCAAACAGACGAATAGAACTTTGATCATATGAAGGAATCAACTTAGGTTGATTTGAAGGTATTTATAAAATAGGTGAGCTTTGAAAGTAATTATTTTTTAGGGGATTTGCATAGGTGAAAATTCATTTTTGTTCAATTTTTTTTCACTTGGATTTTACAACTCCCACAAATCAAGAATAAATGAGGATTTGCGATCGAATGGCTACTTTTGGAAGATGAATCTGCTTTACCGCCTGCTTTTCTTCTTGGTTCCGGGTATTTTGAATTTATTTAAGCCCTTTTCAGCTAAGCTGAATCATTTTTTGGAGGGCAGGAAGTTTGTTTTGACAAAGTTGGGGAATTTCCGCGACTCTTACTCAGGTCCACTTGCTTGGTTTCATGTTGCTTCCTTGGGCGAATATGAGCAAGCTCGTCCGGTCATAGCTTCCCTGAAAGACAAACGGCCAGATTTGGCAATTGTGGTTAGTTTTTTTAGCCCATCAGGATATGACCATGTGATCAAAAAAACGCAGCCAAATGTTGACTTCATTACCTATTTGCCCTTGGATCGAAAAAGTTGGGCAGAGAGGTTTGTGGAAATTTTGGACCCGGAACTTGCTTTTTTTGTCAAATACGACCTATGGTTCCATCACATTCAGGCTTTAAAAAAGAGGAAGATTTCGGTCTTTTTGATTGCAGCTTCATTGCGCGAGGATCATAGTTTTTTTGGGATTTTTGGTTCATTCTTTCGGCAAAATCTGTTTGCTATGGATTGGATTTTTACCCAAAACTCAAAGAGCCTTGAGCTTTTGGAAAGTATTGGCTATACCAAAACCACTTTGGCTGGCGATACACGTTTTGATCGAGTGGCGTCCAATGCTGCTTCCCCAAAAGAACTTCCTGAAATCAGAAATTGGGTAGGAGAAAGGCAGGCAATCGTCGTGGGATCCGCTTGGGAGGAGGATATGGAGCTCTTGATTCCATTGATCAATTCCCGACCGGAATACCGCTGGATCATTGCCCCACATGATTTGAATCCAGTACCTATGGAAAATTGGGGAAAGCAACTTCAGCCAGAATCGAAGAAGTATTCCAGTTGGAGTCCTGCCGATCCCAATCCGGTGCTTTTCATCGATAATATCGGAATGCTATCTTCCCTTTACCAGTTTGCCAAAGTTGCCTATGTTGGCGGGGCCTTTGGAAAGGGGCTTCATAATATTTTGGAACCACTAGGCTTTGGGAAACCTGTGATATTTGGAAAGGTAAAAAAAGCCTCGAAATTCCCAGAGGCTGCACAAAGCGTACTTGAAGGTTGTGGCTTTTCCGTGGCAGATGAAAAATCCCTTTTTGAGATTTTTGAAAAATTAGAGCAGACTGATTTCTATAATAAATCCACCAATTCTGCTCATAATTGGGTAAAATCGAACCTTGGTGCAGCAGATCGGATCATTGGAAAAGTTGCTCAATTAATCCCCGAAAAATGAAAGGCAGAGTCATCAAGTCAACCGGAAGCTGGTATATCGTGCAGATAGAAGGAGCGGTAATCTCCGCACGGCTGAAGGGAAAGTTCAAACAGGACGAACTCAAATTAACCAATCCGATAGCGGTCGGGGATTGGGTAGAAATGGAGAAGGAAGCCGGACAAGAAACGGCCGTGATTTCCACAATCTTGCCCAGAGAAAATTATGTGATCCGCAAATCCACCCGAAAGCAGCACTTTTCCCACATCATTGCAAGTAATCTTGATCAGGCGATTTTGGTCATCACTATGAAAAAACCCCGGACTTCTTTGGGGTTTATTGACCGCTTTTTGGTCAGTACAGAGAGTTTTAGAATTCCTGCAATCCTGGTAGTAAATAAAATGGATCAACTGGAAGGAGAGGATGAAGAGGAATGGCTTCAGGATATTCATGAAATCTATGAGCCTTTGGGATATCCGGTTTTGGAAGTTTCCGCCTTGATGGATCAAAGTTTAAAAGAAAAATTTTTGCCCTATATCCAAGGTAAATCAAGTTTGATTGCAGGGCATTCTGGCGTTGGTAAATCAACACTTTTAAATGCATTGGTTCCTGAGGCTAAACAAGAAACAAAGGAAATATCCGGATACAGTACCAAGGGTGTGCACACGACCACATTTGCGGAGCTTTTCCCAATTGAAGAAGGCGGAGATCTGATCGATACTCCTGGGATAAAGGAATTTGGAATTTTGGATGTGGAAGAAAACGAACTTTCCCACTATTTCCCGGAGATGAGGAACTACCTCGGGCAGTGTAAATACAACAATTGTACACATATCAACGAGCCAGGATGTGTTGTGCTTAAAAAACTTGAAGAAGGATTTATCCATCCCTATCGGTATCAAAGCTATGTGAATATTCTCCACGAGGAGGACGGTCACCGTTGATAGGCTTTGAATCCAATCCAAATTGGCCTAATTTTCATTTTTCAAAATCATCCTATGAGCGAAGTACTCAATCATAAGCAAGTCGGGCAAAAAATCACCCGAATGGCTTTCGAAATCTATGAGCGTAATTTGAATTCAGCCGGAGTGGTATTTGCCGGAATCACAGGAATGGGTATGACCTTGGCCAAACTTTTGGCCGATGAACTCAAGCGGATTTCTCCAATCAAAGTAGAGGAAGTAGAGGTCATTTTAGATAAAAAAGCCGTTTCAAAATCTGAAATAGAGCTTTCCAAAAACCTTGACCTGATCAATAAAACCATCATTTTGGTAGATGATGTATTGAATACCGGCAAAACCATGGTCTATGCCATGAAGCCATTTCTTGATCAGGAAATTCAGAAAATGGAAATCGCCGTATTGGTCAACCGCAGCCATGGACTTTTTCCGGTTAGACCTGACTATACCGGTTTCGAACTTTCCACCACATTCAATGAGCACATTCGAGTGGATGTCTCAGGTCCCCAACATTCTGTCCAGCTTCACTAACCCCATGTCTGTACATTCCTCCGCGAATCTTAAGCGAATCACCACCCATACCCTTCAGGAAATGAAAATCCGTGGGGAAAAAATCTCCATGCTTACGGCCTACGATTACTCCATGGCCAAAATTGTCGATGAAGCCGGAATAGACATCATCTTGGTAGGTGACTCAGCTTCCAATGTGATGGCAGGGCATGAAACCACACTTCCAATCACTTTGGATCAAATGATTTATCACGCTTCTGCAGTGGTAAGAGCGGTAAAGCGGGCATTTGTGGTCGTGGATATTCCCTTTGGGAATTATCAGGGAAATAGCTCCGAAGCGCTCAGATCAGCGATTCGTATCATGAAAGAATCCGGGGCACACTCAGTCAAAGTTGAGGGAGGATCAGAAATCCGCGAATCAGTGATCAGGATTTTAAGTGCCGGAGTACCTGTAATGGGACATTTGGGACTTACTCCTCAGTCGATTTATAAGTTCGGGACATATACGGTCCGTGCAAAGGAAGAAGCGGAAGCACAGAAATTACTGGAGGATGCCAAAATGTTGGAAGATTGTGGTTGCTATGCCATCGTGTTGGAAAAAATCCCGGCTTCTCTGGCCAAAAAAGTAGCCGAAACTGTAGCCATTCCAGTCATAGGAATCGGTGCGGGTGGAGGGGTGGATGGCCAAGTACTGGTCATGCACGATATGCTTGGGATCACTCAGGAGTTCAAGCCGAGATTTCTGCGTCAGTATGCCGACTTGCAATCAGTGATGAAGGACGCCTTCAAGAGGTATATCACCGATGTGAAAGGGAAAGATTTTCCCAACGAGTCGGAAAGTTATTGAGCTATCTGGAAAAATATTTGGCAACTCTTTTTTCTCGCAGTCTTTCTAAAACAAAAATCCCGATTTTCGGGATTTTTGCATTTGAATTAATTCAGAAAATCAGAATTGTGAGAAAGGAAAGTTTTTAACTCTGAAGCTCAGCACTTTTTTGTTTTACTCTTAGCATAAAATCACTCAAAACATTCATGTAATTAATAAATGCGTCATATGGAGTGTCATATGGGCTGAAATACTCGTGAACTGAGCCATCGGAGAAGAACTTGGTACACATGTAGTAGAAGTGGTCAGAGGTCTGTAAGTATCCCCAGTCCCTTTGTATTTCAGGATCATTCAGTCCTTTGACCAATTTTTCCATGTCATACAATCGGTCAAATGCCTCATCTTGCATATCGTTGCCGAGCCATGCAGTCAAATCTCTTTCTTCATCTGCCCAGGAAATCGGAACAGGAACATGAATTTTGCTCACAGGTGCCACTTTTGCTGCCACTTCCGATGGAGTAGAGAAGGTGAAGTTTGAATGGTTCAGGACAGCTTCAGGTAGGTGTCGCATGAATTCAAAAATTCCAGTCTCAGCCCATTGGTGCTCGCCAAATGTTTCATAATCCATAAACAGGTTCAAAACCTGTTCTTCTTTTGGTATTGCATTGATCCATTTGACGAATTTTTCTGTAGTCAATGGAAAATCCGCCCAGGTTTTGTTGCTGAATCGGAATGCAATGTCATCTGATAGCAGGAAGTTTTTCAGCAATACTTTCAGTTTAGGCTCGATTGCATTGGAATAGACGTAATTCGGGCTTTTCCAACCCAGAATATGCTTTGCACCTTCGGTCAAAACTGCCTCATACCCGAGCTCTGCGACCATTGCTCCGATCTGATCAGAGTAGATCAATTCGGTATTTCTAAAAACTTTTGGAGTATACCCGTTGAACAATTCCTTGATCCGGTCTTGGTGTTTTTTAACCAAACCGTGGAATTCTTCTTTGCTTTTCAGTGCAGCCAGAGAGTGAGTATAAGTTTCATTCAACAATTCGACCTGTCCAGTGGCCACTAGCTTTTGGAAACTTTCCAATACATCAGGAGCGTATGCTTCCATTTGATCCAGGAAGGTGCCGGAAAGTGAAAAAGCTACTTTGAATTTTCCCTGATATCGATGAATCAGTTCAAGCAAGAGGGAATTCATAGGTAAATAGCACTTCTGGGCTACTTTGCGAATCACATTTCGATTTAAGAAATCATCCCAATAATGGTGGTCTTCCCCAATGTCAAAAAATCGGTACGGTTTCAATCGAAAAGGCTGATGCACCTGAAAGTAAAAGCAGATGGTTCTCATGATCGTTCGGCTAAAGTTTTTTCGTAAACAGTTACTAATTTGGCAGCCACATGCTCCCATTTCAATTTTTTCAATTCCTCACTCCCAAGTTCCTTGAACATTCGGGAAATCCCGTCATAATGAAGGAGGGCAAAAATGGCATCTGCCATCGCATCAACATCCCAAAAATCGACTTTGATTGCATTTCTTAATACCTCGGCAACTCCTGACTGCTTTGAAATAATTACCGGTGTATTGTGTCGGACGGCCTCAAGAGGTGCAATTCCAAATGGCTCTGACACGGAGGGCATCACATAGACATCGGAAATGGCGTACATATGATCCACGTCGTCGCCTTTCAAAAATCCGGTAAAGTGGAATCGGGTGGCCATCCTCAGTTCAGCTACGCGATCAATCATTCTGTTCAACAAATCTCCAGAACCCGCCATCACAAAGCGGACATTGGGATCTCGGTCGATGACTTTTTTGGCAGCCTCCACAAAGTACTCCGGTCCTTTTTGGAAGGTGATCCTACCGAGAAAAGTGACGATTTTCTCAGGGACTTTTTTCTCGTATTCAGATTTGATAATGCTGGCATCCAATACCGCGTTGTGAAGCACAGTCACTTTGCTGGCGGGGACTCCGTATTTCCTCACCAAAATATTCTTGGTTAGCTGACTGACGGCAACGATATGGTCTGCAGCGTGCATTCCTGCGCGCTCAATGTCATAGACGGGTTGGTTGACACTTTCACCCGATCGGTCATATTCAGTGGCGTGCACATGTACTACCAAAGGCTTGCCGCTGATTTCTTTGGCAGCTATTCCGGCAGGGAAAGCCAACCAATCGTGCGCGTGAATGATGTCAAAATTGTTCTTGTCTCTTGCGATTTGTGCTGCAACCAGTGCGTATCGGGAAACCTCCTCCATCAGGTTTTTACCGTACTTTCCACTGAATTCAAACTTGTTGGAGAAAATACTTTCATCCACATCAGTTCGGTCATGGATGGCGTAATCGGTGAATCTTTTAAATTCCTCAGGTCCCAGATAAGGTACCAAAAAACTGCTGACTTCCAGGTAGGTGAGGTTTTTCCAGAATTTCTTGAATCGTTTTTCCCTGTAATCTATCCTGACATCACTTGCGTTGACAAAATCAGCCAAGGGCTCCTCGTCTCCCCAAAGTTTGGGCACCACAAAAATCACCTGCTGATTGTGGTGGTTCATTCCTTTTACCAAACCATAACAGGCTGTGCCTAATCCCCCGGAAATATGAGGTGGAAATTCCCACCCAAACATTAACACTTTCATAAAAAAGTCATTTTAAATCCTTTTGACTAAGTCCATCATTCTAAGCAGTTCTGCCACACTCCAAGCCTGAGAAATGGAGCCTTTAGGACGGTGAGGAGGATCCCCGTCATAAATCTCAGCCACAGTTCCAATTCCGTATTGGGTCATGACACCGTCAAAACCCTTGATTATTTTCTGGACAAAGTTTTTTGCTGCTTTTCCATGGAGCTTTAGATATCCTTCAGCAAAATGTCCTAACAGCCATGCCCATACCGTTCCGTTGTGATAGGCGTGGTCTCTGCTGATCTGATTTCCAAAATAATAGCCTTTGTACCCGGGGTCGTCTGGAGATAATGATCGAAGACCACGCGTAGTTAAGAGCTTAGACTTAACGATTTCCAGAATTTTATCATTTTTCTCTTCGCTAAGCATGGTGTAAGGCAAAGAGGTCGCAAAGAGCATATTCGGCCTAATAGACCAGTCTTTTTCCTCTCCTGTAACTACATCAGCCAGGTATCCATAA
>DATIAI010000253.1:0-13682 GCA_035458065.1 Algoriphagus sp.
AAACACTAGCCTTGTGACCTGTCAAATTCTCAATATCAGTATTTGGCCCGAATTCCTCCAGTAGTTGGGTGTTTGGGTTGACTTTGGAAAGCTGGAAAACAAAATCTCCCTTATTGTTTTCGCTTTGAGAGACTTTTTCAAACAATTTATTGAAGTCAATTATTACAGCAGAAAGACCCTTAAGCTTATCGCCCTCAAAAAGGGGATATCTCCCAACTATTCCTTTTCCGCCTTGGCGAAGGTTTATCGGTCCTGAGAAGTAAACGTCGTTTCTTCGGATGGCTTCCTGAACTTCCTTGTTGTTTGTGGAATCTTTGAGAACGTTATATCCAATTACGATTTCATTTCCAGCCAGAGGATAGACCGCGACAATCGTTCCGCTGTCCAGGTATTGAATGACATCCACATCGGTATTGCTTTCCAGAATCTGTTTTCCAATGTTTTCAAAATTTTGAATGACATCCTCCTGATTTTGGGCAAAAAATCCCAAGGTTTTTGAAGCAGAAATCCCATCGTTTAGGGCATTGGAAAGGAGATTTTCAAATTCATTCAATTTGAAATTAACCAATTCCCTTTCGGCAGAAAGTTTCAGCTTGTATTCTACAAACGAGAAAAATAGAATCACCGAAAGAGAAAACAGAAAAACCAACCAACCGGTAAGTCGGGGACTGGAGTACACATGTAATAAAATCCAATCTTTAATCTTGGTCAAAATCTAATTGGTTAATTTGTTTATTGTAAAAATAAATGTGCTGCCCTGTCCCAGGGAGGACTCTACCCAGATTTTCCCGCCGTGAAATTCCACGATCTTTTTGCAGATTGCCAACCCAATTCCTGACCCCGAAAACTGATCTTTTTGATGGAGGCGCTGAAATATCACAAAGATTTTTTCCCTGAATTCGGGATCTATTCCGATGCCATTATCCCGAACTGAAAATTCCCATTCGTTGGCATGTTCTTTTCCGGTAATCCAGATTTGGGGTTTTTCCCCATTTTGTTGATACTTGAGACCGTTAGAAATTAGGTTTTGGAAAAGTTGGATTATCGAACTGGAATGGCCAAAAATATCAGGCAATGGTTCCACACTGATGGTAGCATCTGTTTCCTGAATTAATTTTTTATTGAGCAAGAGGACCTCTTGAATCAGTTCATTGGTATTGACAGGTTTCTTGGCTTCAGAATAGTTACCAACTTTTGAAAACTCCAGCAAGTCAAGAATGATTTCTCTCATACGCTTGGCTCCGTCTACTGCAAAATGAATATACTCGAGCCCTTTTTCGTCCAGTTGATTTCTGTACTTTTTTTCGATCAATCCCAAAAAGCTTGAAATCATCCGGAGAGGCTCCTGCAAATCATGTGAGGCAACATAGGCAAACTGTTCGAGCTCCTTATTGGAGATTTCCAATTCACGGTTGGAATTAGCCAGTTCCTCATTCAGTTTTTTCAACGATTCCTCATACATTTTGCGATGCGTGATGTCCATCATAGCTCCGACGATCCGGATCGGATTTCCATCTTTATTTCGTATCACTGAGGCCTTGTCGACTACATAGGCATAAGTGCCATCCTGTCTTTTGAACCGGTATTCTGATTCAAAATAATTTTCGTCTCTTTGGTGTAGAAGTTGGTTAAGGATGCTTTGAACTGTTTTAAAATCATCCGGGTGAACTCTTTTTCTCCAGAATTCTGGAGACTGACCTTCCAACTCTGTATCGATTCCAAAAAGTTTGGAAAATCCATCACCCCAGAAGTGCTCATCCGTTTCGATATTCCAATCCCAGATTGCATCGTTGGTCGCATCGGAGAGAATTGTAAACCGCTCGTTGGATTCAGCAAGCAAGTTTTCAGTATTTTTTCGGTCTGTGATGTCCTTAACGATAGCAGACAGACCTCCATTTGCCGGATAAATCATTACTTCCAGCCAGGCTTTTACCCAAGGGTCATAAGTTTCAAAATATTGAGCTTTGTTTTCCTGAAAGGCTTTCCTATAAGCCATCTTGAATTGATCATTGGTTATTTCTACAAAATCCCAAATGTTCTTTCCAATAATGTCCTCGCGTTTGACCCCAGTCAGCTTTTCCACCACATTGTTCCAGTAGGTGACCAGGTAGTTTTTGTCCAAGGCATAGAAGGAATCACCGATGCTTTCCAGGAGCTCGTTGCGGGTTTCAAAAGCTTCCCTGATTTTGTCGAGGTTCTTTTTGCGCTCGATTGCAAATGCCAGATTGGTTGTGACTGAAGTCAGGAAACCAATTTCATCTTCAGACCATTCCCGCTCTTGGGTACAATCATCAAAGCCCATGGAACCGTGAAATTTTCCCTCTACGAAAATCGGTATCAACAGGATTGATTTGATTTGCTGATTCTCCAAAATCAACCTGGTGGCACCTTGGGTATCTTTAGTCCGGAATGCGAAAGGCTGACGGGCCAAGGCCATTTTCAAAAATTCCGGGTGCTCAGCCAAAGGAATAGCCTTCAAGTCAAGATTGTCAATTTCGGAGCTGACTTTTCCATTTGTCCATTCCTCGATCTGCTGAGAAAAGAGATTTCCGGTATCGGGATCCGTAAAGTTTTTAAAGAGATAGACACGGTCTACCTCAATCACTTCACCCATTTTACCCAATAATTCCGGCACAGAACTCTCCCAATCATTGTTTTCCAATAAAGTCTGGATGATATCTGCAATAGTCGCGATGAGGCGGGTTTTATAAAGGAGAGCTGCCTCATTTTTTTTCTGCTCAGATATATCCCGCTCCACAGCTATCCAATGGGTGAAATAGCCTTTTTGATCTGCGACAGGAGTCAGGGAAAAATTTACCCAATAGGGTGTTCCGTCTTTTTTGTAATTGATTAGTTCAACAGTAGAGGCTTTCCATTCATTGAGGTCCTGTTTGAGTTTAACAAGTACCTTCCGGTCAGTGAGTGGCCCTTGAAACATGGAGGGCGATTTTCCAATAATTTCCTCCAGGCTATAACCTGTCATTTTGAGGAAGTGATCATTGGAGTAAATGATTTTGTATCCGATAGGGCCAGGTTCTGCTTCCGTAATCAAAATCCCGTCTCGGGTATTTGTAACCACCGATTCCAATAGTTTCAGATGATTTTCCCTTTCCTTATCGAGTGAAATATCCTGAAGTGCACCAACCATCCGTACAGGTTTGCCATCTGAATTTCTCAATATCACCGTATTTTCTTTGACTACTGCATAGCTTCCGTCAAATTTCATAAAGCGATATTCTCCGGTCCATCGCATGACCAGCTGATTGTTTCTGGCTTCAAGGATAGAATTCCAGATTTCCGGCAGATCTTCCGGATGAATCTTGGTTTGCCAAAGATCCTCTGATACCTGCTCCATATCCTCTGGATACCCGAAAAGCCTATGATAGCCTTTTCCCCAAAAGATGGAATTTTTCTTGATGTCCCAGTCCCAAATGGCATCGGAAACAGCCTGAGTCGCCAGGTGAAACCGCTCGTTGCTTGTTCGCAGGGAATGTTCTGCCCAATATCGATCAGTCTCATCGATCACAGTGGAAATCATCAAATCCTGCTCAGGAAGTGGGATGTTTTTGGCTGAAATGATCCGATCTGTTCCGTTTTCAGTGGCAATCGGAATATTTTTCCAAATCATCCTTTCAGGGTCTCCGCTTTGGATATCCGATAGGATTTGTTGGGTGATGAATTCTCGATACTCGTTGTTAGGGAATATTTTGGTGAAAAAAGTCTCCCCATCCCTGAATACCTCCGGGGGCCATCCATAGATTTGGCAAAAAGCTGGATTGATGTAGGTCGCTTCTCCGGTACTGAGTTTATTCACGGAAATTCCCAAAGGAAGATTGGTAAGGGTGGTTTCTATAAACTCATTTCTTGCAAGCAGCTCCTTTTCGAAGGTTTTTTCGATGGTAATATCCTGTACTGTGCCACGAAATCGTATGATACCTGATTCAGGATCTGGTTCTAAGCCGCCTTTTTCGTGGACATATTTGATTTCACCTGAAGGTAAAAGAATCCGGTGGACTACATCAAGAGCGGCAATCCCTGCCAGTGCATTGTTGTGATGAACCAAAAAATTGGCCTGATCCTCTGGATGGATGGTGTTGAAAAAGAGTTCAAAATTGGGGGAAAACCTGGATTTGTCTATCCCCCAGATTTGATAAACTTCATCTGACCAATAGATGATTTCGGTCTGAATGTCAAATTCCCAATATCCTAATTTGCCAATTTTTTGGGCCAAATTCAGTCTCTTGACAAGTTCTTGGGTTCGGAGTTCCTCTTCTTTTTGCAAGGATATATCCAGGGAATAGCAACCAACTGCGAGTAGTTTACCGTCCTCATAAATCGGCTTGAAGCTGATTTCCTGAAAACCTCCCTTTTTCAACAGGGTTATTTTTCTAACCACCGAGAAAGTCTCCCCGGCTAATGCTCTGTCATACCATATTTTCCATTCCTGTATAAAATCATCAGGAAATGGAGTGTTGAAAACAAGATTATCACCAGGCTTGATGTCCCAATTGCCAAGTTCATTCATTACACTCAGGAACTGGTTATTGGCAGTGATCAAATTGTAGTTTCGGTCCAATGCCCATATCGTCTCCGGGGAGGAATTCAAGATGATAGCTAGCTTTTGTCTGTCCAGTCTGAGGCTTTCTCGTGTCTTGAGAAGTTGGGTGATGTCTCTGGCAACTGCAAATACGGTATTGGTGGTCTGGTCCAAAGTGGCTGACCAGTTTAAGTGGATAATTGATCCGTCTTTTTTAAAATACCGGTTTTGGAAGTCTGAGGAAGGCTTTCCTTCCATGATTTGTTTTCTGATTTCTACGGTAGCCTGAAAGTCGTCAGGGTGGATCAGGTTCCTGAATGATTTCCCCAAAAGTTCAGATTGGGTATATCCCAGTATTTTTTCACAGGATTGGGAAATTTTCAGGAAATAGCCGTTTTCATCTGCAAGAAAAATCAAATCCTGAGTAGTATTCAGGATGTTTTCTAACTGAAGATTGGATCTTTGAAGTTCTTGCTCTTTCTGGTTTTCATCTGTTACATCCCTGATTACGCCAAACAATCTCAAAGCCTGGCCATCAGTGCCCAGATCGACAGTGCCTTCTGAGACCACATGCCGGATGTCACCATTGGGTCTGATGATCCGATATGCTATTTTGTAATGCCCCCCTTTTTCAATGAAATTTTGATACAATTCGGTCGAATCTGCTTTGTCCTCTGGATGAATGACCGAAAATATAACATCCATGCTTGGATGGGTTGACCTGGGATCCAAACCTTTTATCATGTACAACTGCTCTGACCAACTGGTATTCCCAGTGGTCAAATCAACTTCCCAATGACCAATATTCACCAAGGACTCTATCTTCTTCAGAAGAGCTTTGGTTTCCTCAAGGGTGATGGATGCAGGATCAGTTTGAAGGGATTCCGTTGGCTTGGGATTAATTCCCATTTCGCACGCAGTTAGAGCTTTGAATATATATTTTTAGAATCGCCATACCAACCAAGTGCAGAGTTCTGTAAATCTACAACTTCACTACCTCTCCGGTTTTGACAGATTCATCGCAGGCAAAGGCAATTTTCAAGCTGTTGAGTGCATCGTTTAGGTGATCGGTGAGGTCGAGATTTTCCTGAATTGCTTTGAGAAAATACCGTTGCTCCCTGTTGCAAAGCTCTTGGTGATCAGGCTCATCAGTCATGTCGATCCATTCATCTTTTTTCAAAAAATTGTTTTTTTCATCAATATCGGCATGATGGACTCGAATGGATTCTGTTTTGGTGTGGCTGTCTACTTTATCAGATTTGCCGGAGCCGCCGGCATCTCTTGCCACTATGGACACAGCGCCTTTCGGACCAAAGACATCTTTGACAAAAAAAGCCGTCTCACTGACCATCGGTCCCCATCCTGCTTCGTACCATCCCACAGATCCATCTTCAAACCGAATCTGAAGTTGGCCATAGTTGTAGTTGTCTTTGGAAATATCCTCCGTCAATCTGGCTCCGATGGCTGAAACCCAAACTGGCTTGGATCGTGTCATTTGGCACATTACATCAATGTAATGAACTCCGCAATCTACAATAGGACTCAGTGATTTCATCAGATTCCGATGGACGTCCCACATGTACCCGTGGCTTTGTTGATTGAGATTCATACGCATGACCAGAGGTTTTCCCATTTTTTGAGCTTCTTCGATGAATCGAATCCAAGAGGGATGATGCCTCAAAATGTACCCGACCACGACTTTTTTTCCGGTTTGTTTTGCTTTGGCGATAATATTCTCGCATCCCACAACGGTATCTGCCAAAGGCTTTTCGATGAAAATATGACAACCTGCTTCAAGTGCTTTCAGCGCAAAACCCTCGTGGGTATCAGGATAGGTTGAAATGCAAACAGCATCAGGTCTGCTGACAGACAAGGCTTGGTCAAAGTCGTCAAAAAGTGGATAATCAGCCCCTAGATTTATATTTAGGAGAGTTTTGCTTTCGCCTCTGGCCACAAGTCCGCAGATTTCGAAATCAGCCATTTGGTGAAAAGCAGTGGCATGTGAAGCGCCCATATTGCCGCAGCCGACAACGAGGATTCGAATTGGTTTCATGGATTGATATTCAGGGTCAGGTTATTAAATTCTGTTTGGCTCATATAAATGATTTCTATATCGAGTGTGATCGGAGTCTTAGGCTCGTCGTGTTCATCCCGAGTCACATTGACCAGTTGATCCACGATATCCATGCCTTTGATCACTTGTCCGAAAATTGTATAATCTCCATCCAATCGAGGAATGCCTTGTGGATTTTGCACAATGTAAAACTGGCATCTTGCGGATAGTTTGCCTGGATTGTCATCGCGGCCGGCACCCACAGCTCCATACACATGCTTCAGTTCCGGATGGAATTCCGGCTCCAAAAGATATTCAGGATCTTTGAATCCTTCCGGGGTATCCGGACAGCCACCTTGTGCCACGAAGTTTGGAATCACCCGGTTGAAAGTGAGTGAATCCCAATACCCTGCCTTGGCCAATTCAATGAAGCTTTCCCGATGGTTTGGAGTCCGGGGATCTAAGCTGATCAGAATCTCTCCCAGCGGAGTCATGATTTGACCAACTGGGATTTTTTCTTCTGTCGAGTATGAACTAAAAAAAGCTGAAAAATCAGGATGAAATTCATGTTAAGCTTGGGTTTGGTGACTGTGAGGAAGGCAGTTAATATACATATTTCAGAAAATTATTTATTAATGAACTCAGGCTCCCGAAAGAATCAATAAAGGTTCGGTAATTTGATCATCAAATAAATGGATTCCTTTGATGTATACCGAAAATCACTTTCAAAAACAGACCATTGACCAAAAATCTCCATTTCCTGCCAATGAAATGGAACGTCTGTTGGCATTGAGTGAGCTAGATCTGGATTATTACGATTTGGATAAATCATTGGCGGATCTGACCAAACTTGCCGCTAAAGTGGCCGGGACATCCATTTCTGTGGTCAATCTGATTGATTCTTACACCCAGTGGAGTGTATCTTCCTTTGGGATAGATGCCAAGCAAAATTCCCGTGAAGATTCAGTTTGCCAGTATACCATTCTAGAGGAGAATTCCGGAGGATTTGAGGTCAATGACCTTTCGGCCGATAAGAGATTTAGCGACAAAGTTTATGTTACTGAATCTCCTTACCTAAGGTATTATTTTGGAGTTCCTCTCAAAGTCAGAGATGATTTATCATTGGGTGCTTTGTGTGTTTTGCATGACGATGAAAAAAAACTCAGCCCAGAAAAGAAGGAAATGTTGGAAATCATTGCTGGGGAGGTAGTTAACCGGATTAAAACCCATTTTGAAATCGCCAACCTAAATCGTAAAGTCCAGGAAACCAATTCAATCAAAAACCGGCTGGCTCATGATATCCGGGGTCCAATCGGAGGGATTATCGGCTTGGCTGAAATCATCCAGATTCAGGGAAATGAGAATAAAATGGAAGAAGTCCTTGATTTCATAGGCTTGATCCAAAAGAGCGGAAAGTCCGTCTTGGAGCTCGCAGATGAAATATTGTCCTCCAGTATGACAAGTCATAGAAATCCCAAGAAATCTGAGTTCACGCTGCTTACCTTGAAGGAAAAAGTTCTGGACATGTTTGGACCTCAGGCAATCACCAAAAATGTGGAATTGACTGTTGATACTTCTGATTTGATGAGTGAAATCCCTTTTCCCAAAAATAAGATCCTTCAGATTCTTGGGAATTTGATTTCCAATTCGATCAAATTTACCCCGGAAGGTGGTAAAGTGGAGGTTTGTTTGGATATGGAAATGTCGGATCTGGAAAAGATCCTGAAGCTCAAAGTAAAAGATAATGGTGTCGGAATTTCACAGGAAAAAATCACTGAAATCCTAAAGGGAGGTACCGAATCCTCAGCCGGAACATCAGGCGAAAAGGGCTTTGGTTTTGGACTTAATCTTGTCCATCATTTGGTAACAGGCCTCAATGGACGAATGCTCCTCAAATCTGAACAGGGAAATGGAGTTGAGTTTGAGTTGATTATTCCGGTAGGTTAAAAACGATCAGTTCTGCTTGGAACTCAATTCGGCGCTTGCCTTTTGGCTATTGTCTACCGGGTAAGCGTACATGGAAAGGAAGTTTTTTACCAGAATTGGGTTACTGGTATCCACTTTTCCGAGGAGCCTTTTTTGAAATGCTTCTTTTTCTTCTTTGGTATAGCAGGAAGAAAATTGGTCATTATTATTCAGTAGATCATGGGCAATGTAATTGCTCGGCCAAAGTTTGTAGCCCTTCCAAATTTTTAAGTCGATCAGAGAGGCTAGCTGTGCGAGCTTTTCGGCTTGCGGTACTTCCAAAAAAGAAATCTTTTTGATTTCATTATCCAAAACTCCGTTTACTTCAATGTGAATCCTTTTTTTGGTACCCATAATTCCTCGGAGCAGATTCACAAAGTCCTCGTTTTCACTCTTGACATACTTTTCATCTCTGGATTTTGCCAGAAGTTCAGGCATTTTCAGGATGTCAGTAGGGTCATATTCATAGGAAATGGAGATCGGAACGACATGGATTTTTTCAAAAAAACCAAAAGGATTCGATCCACCTTCTGCAAGGGTAAGCATTTTCAACACCCCCTTGTGAGTCACATCGTTGCCATCCTTAGTTCTTCCTTCCCGCTGGGCAGTCCATACGGATCGGTTTTCCCTCAATAAGGATTTATGGATATACTCAGATACCATCAGTGAACTTTCGAAAAGCGCTCTTCCTGATAGCCCTCTTCGAATGGCAAAATTCCGGTTGAGCCGGGAAAGATTATGAAGAAAAGGCTTTTTGATCAGGTTGTCTCCGATAGCGGAGGTTGTCATGACCAGACCTTTTTCGTAAAGACAGGCATTGAGCAAAGATGTATCCAGGATGATATCCCGGTGGTTGGAAATAAAAAGATAGGCAGTATTGGGTTCCAACACTTCAAAACCTCCTGTGGTGAGTCCATCAGAGCTTTTTTCAAGGACTTTCATCAGTCCCGGATAAATGAAATTGACTTGAAAATCCCTTAGTGAATGGGTGTGGCGCAGCAGATCTTTCCAGTGGGAGGGATTGTCATTGGGAAAAGTGAAGCCCATCATGGCCTCCAGCATTGGATCGTCGATTATTTTACGGATAGCGGCGTTGGCTTCTGCGTCGTAAAAAGGTCTTATCGAATCAAATTTGGACATAGCGGGTGGATAATGTATCCGCAAAAAGCAAAAATTAGACGAATAATCGAAGTTAATTTACCTATTGCGAATGCGCTTTTCCATAATTAATCTCTTTTCAGATACTTATTAATAAAGAGTAGGTGGACGGGTAAAGCTTCGGTCCAATAGGGCCAGGTGTGCGCTCCGGGACGCTCGATGTATTCATGTGGAGTTCCGTTTTCCAAAAGCAACTGGTGTATCTGTCGGTTGGTATCAATCAGGAAATCATCTACTCCACAGTCGATTATCAAAGCAATGCCATTAGCTTTCATCCTGTCTACTAAACCCACCGCTGTATAAGGACTGAATGAAGGACCTTCGTAGTTTAGATCCGGACCCAGCATTACTTTTTGACCTTCCAATCTGAGGTTTCTGAATTCCTCCGAAACTTTCCACATGCGGGTATCGATGTTCATCACTCCGCTCATACTTCCAGCAGCAACAAACAGATTCGGGTGTTTAGCAGAAAGGGTAATCGCACCGTGTCCTCCCATCGAAAGTCCGGTAATTGCCCTGGATTCTTTTCTGGCCAGTGTCCTGTAGGTTTTGTCAATATGGGGAATCAGCTCATCGACCATATAGGTCTCATATCGGACTGAATCAAGCATAGGGCTGTCGTAATAATAACTGGCAGGACCCACTCCAGGGGTCACAATGATGAGGTTATATTCTTCTGCCATTCTTCCGACCAAACCAGCTTCACTAACTTTTTGATGCCAGTCGCTAAATGAGCCACTGCCCCCGTGAAGCAGATAAATGACGGGGAATTTTTGGTTACCGATTTGGTATGATGAAGGGGTGGTTACAGCTGCTTTAAGATTCTTTTTCATGGCCAAACTGTAAACTTGGATCGTATCCGTTTTGGCTTGGGAGAATGCAAAAAAAGGTAAAAGGGTCAGTAAGATTAAGATGCGAAACATAGCTGGATTGATTTTGGGGAATTCCTTGAAAAATAAGGAATCTTAGCTTAGAATCAACCCGGTTTTTGGAAATGCCAGACACAAAACGAACGGGTCTTATTTGTATATTCCAAATTCTATTCTGGCTTAAGGAACATCATGGACCGATTACAGCGAACTGCCTATTTTCTGATTGTGTTGGTTCTTGGCGCGATCACGCTGAAGGAAGGAGCATTTATTTTGGTCCCTTTTGTTTGGGGTATTTTTTTCGCTTTCGCTTTGTATCCGATTTCTTCCTTTTTGGAGAGAAAAAGAATTCCAAGAGGTATGGCTATTTTTCTTAGTATTTTGATGGTCAGCTTGATTGCTTTCGGAATTTTGTACCTCCTTCTCAATCAGATGGTGGGATTGATCAAAGAAGTGCCGCAGATTGGTGAAAATTTGGAAGGAAAGCTCAGTAGGTATCTGGATGAACTTAGTCTTTTGTTTGGAAGGGAATTGATTGATCCTGACAATAGGTCTGAAATGTTCTCTCTTTTACCTGCCGGCAATCTAAATGAGACTTTGTTTGCTACAGGAAAATCCCTGACGCTTGCTGGAATTATTCCGCTTTACAGCTTTTTATTATTGTATTACAAGGATTTTTTTATTGAATTTTTGATCCGCTTATCATCAAAAAACAAAGAGTTTGTAGTCAATTGGGCGGCTCAGTCAGGAGGGATCATTCAATCCTATCTTGCCGGAATGATTCGGGTCACAGGAATTGTCGCTGTTTTGGCAGGAATTTTCTTTTATGCCATAGGCATTAAATATTTCATCCTGTTTGCCTCCTTCATTGCCATCATGAATCTCATTCCTTATGTGGGAGTTTTCATTTCTTCTTTTTTCGCGATAATCTATGTTTTTCTCACGACGGATTCCCTGATTTATCCTTTGTTGACATTCGCGGTCCTTTGGGGAATTCAGCTTTTAGAAAACAACATTATAACGCCCTTGGTAGTCGGTTCCAAGGTAAAAGTGAATGCGCTTGCTGTTGTAATTGCCATTTTGCTGGGAGGCTGGCTATGGGGGATTTCCGGAATGGTTTTGTTTATTCCTCTCACAGGTGTTTTAAAAATCACTCTGGAAAGAAGTTCTGGCCTCAAGCCGTTTGCTTACCTTCTGGGAGACGATGTCCCAATCACCGAAGAATCTGAGAACTTCTGGAAATTGGTTCAAAGGAAATATTTCAAAAAATCGGGTTGAAATTGTCGATTTAAAACTGGTTGAGCCTCTTACAGGACTTGAACCTGCGACCCACGCTTTACGAAAGCATTGCTCTTCCAACTGAGCTAAAGAGGCCTGCAATCTGGTTGCTCGGTAAATCGTTCCTTGGTATAAGGTTTCTTTATCCTAGCCCCTCCAATGAGCTAAAGAGGCAGGTTTATTTCTTTGAATTTACTAAACGGTTAAAAAAAAATCAAACAAACCCCTAATCAAAACAAAAAAATAAGCCTCTCAGTAACCTGAGAGGCTTTTTCGTGCGGATGAAAAGATTCGAACTTTCACACCCGAAGGCGCTGCCACCTGAAAGCAGTGCGTCTACCAATTTCGCCACATCCGCATTCCTTAATCGATTTGCAAATAAAGCAAATCTCAGGATTTGAAACCAACCCAAACCTTAATAAAGTAGAACTTTCCAATTAGAGACTTTGGATTGGTTTGAAAGCCAATCACTTCCATAAATCGGTATTTTCGATTCCGGCATTTTTCGCGATGAAAACCGGATTTTTTCCTTCTTTCCGTTGCTTTTTGTAATCTTCCCAAACCCTGAACGCTGGTTTTCGAAGCAATAGAATGGCAATAATATTCAGCCACGCCATCATACCGACACCGATATCTCCAAGTGTCCAGGCTACTTCGGCAGTTTTGATCGAGCCATAAAAGGTGGCTCCCAAAATCGCAACCTGAAGCAAGCGCACAGCCCATATGGAGGATTTGTTTCTTGTCAGATAGCTCAGGTTAGTTTCGGCAATGAAGTAATAAGCCATGATGGTAGTGAAGGCAAAAAACAACAAGGAGAAGGCGACGAAACCTTTTCCGATACTTGGAAAGTGAGTTCCAATTGCATACTGAGTGTATTCTGGACCAAATGGTACACCGGGGAGGTTTTCAATAATGAATCCACCTTCTGGATTTACCACATTGAACTGTCCCGTAAAAAGGATCATCAAGGCGGTGGCTGTACAAACAAATAAGGTGTCGACGTAAACCGAAAATGCCTGAACTAATCCTTGCTGGGCTGGGTGAGAAACCTCAGCAGCGGCAGCAGCATGCGGTGCGGTGCCTTGGCCGGCTTCGTTGGAATAGATCCCACGCTTCACTCCCCAAGCGATTGCCATTCCAAAAACACCGCTGAAAGTGGCTTCCAGATTGAAGGCCGATTTGAATATTAATGCAAAGACTGCAGGAACTTCTGAGATATTCATGACGATGATAATCATTGCCATGAGGATATAAGCCAAAGCCATAAAGGGAACCACCACTTCCGCCACTTTGCTGATCCGTTTTACTCCTCCGATAATGATTAGTCCGAGAAAGAATGTGACGGCTATGCCGGTGTAATGGACTGGAATATTAAAAGCGTTGTTTGCACTGAGCGCGATGCTGTTACTTTGCACTCCAGGAAGGAAAATCACCGTACTAAGGATGGTAGCGAAGGCAAAAATCATTGCGTACCATTTCATTCCAAGTCCTTTTTCAATGTAATAGGAGGGACCCCCTCGGTAATGTCCGTTATTAACTTCTTTGTAAATCTGTCCCAAAGTCGATTCAATAAATGCCGATGAGGCACCTAAGAAAGCAATTGCCCACATCCAAAAAATTGCTCCAGGGCCACCCATGGCAATTGCGGTAGCCACTCCGGCTATGTTTCCTGTACCGACCCTACCGGAAATTGCAATTGCAAAAGCCTGAAATGAGGATACACCTTTTTCAGAAGCTTGGCCTACAAAGAGCAGCCTGAGCATTTCCCGGAAATAGGTCACTTGAAGAAATTTCAGGGCAAAAGAAAAATAAACTCCTGCAG
>DATIAI010000254.1:0-3311 GCA_035458065.1 Algoriphagus sp.
CGGAGCGGGTCCGATTTATCGGGTATTTATTCTTTATCGGAATTTTCTGTGTCTTCGTCTATGCACCGCTTTGCCACATGGTCTGGCATCCAAACGGCCTGATTGGATCTTATTTTGGAGTACTTGATTTTGCAGGAGGCACAGTAGTTCATATCAGTGCCGGCCTTGCTTCGCTTGCAGGTGCACTTTTTCTGGGTAAAAGAAAAAAACCTCACCATGAACCGTCCAATATCACTTATGTCATCCTGGGAACCGGAATGCTTTGGTTTGGCTGGTTTGGATTCAATGCCGGATCGTCTTTGGCAGCCAATGGCACCGCCGCTTTGGCTTTTGCCACCACCACGATCTGTTCTGCCACGGCCATGATGACCTGGGTTTTGTTTGACCGGATTCAGGGGAGAAAAATCTCAGCACTTCAGGCCTGTATCGGTGCAGTGGTCGGATTGGTAGTAATCACTCCAGCCGCTGGCTTTATCACCGTACCGCAAAGCTTTTTCTTTGGTGCAATCGGAGCCATTGTATCCAACATGGCCATGCACGCCAAGTTTCTGAAAAAGATAGACGACACCCTGGATGTCTTTGCCTGCCATGGAATAGGTGGGATCATGGGAATGATTTTGACTGCGATTTTTGCGGGAAAAGAAGGGTCGAGCTTGCTTAACGGAGGCTGGTCGGTCTTTGGATCGCACATGCTGGTATTAGTTGGAGTGATTGTCTTCTCCTTTACCATGTCATATTTGATTTTCTTCCTACTCAACAAGTTTGTGACTCTGAGGGTAAGAGAGGAATATGAAGAGATCGGGCTGGATATGTCCCAACATGGTGAATCGATTTCCTGATATTGGATGGGGGTTTGGAGATTAGGGTTTAGGGATTAGGGATTAGGGAATAGAGATTGGAGATTAGAGATTAGGGAATAGGGATAAGGGATTAGGGATTTGAGATTGGTGATTGTAGGCAGATCGACAGGTGAAGGGATAAGAATCAAAAAACTAAATGTTCTTAATTCTCTGAATGTTTAAAATCAAAACGAGGCGGAAGATTGGAGATTAGAGATTTGAAATTTGAGATTGGAGATTAGGGATTAGGGATTAGAGAATAGAGATTGGAGATTGGAGGCAGATTGACAGGTGAAGGGATAAGAATCAAAAAACTAAATGTCCTTAATTCTCTAAATGTTTAAAATCAAAACGAGGCTAATGGAGCAATCCGTTAGCCTCGTTTTTATGTCCATTAGGGGTTTTGAATTTAATATCTTAAAGTCTGCCCTGTTAACCTTGAAGGATGTCCATCAGTTAGGCAGAAACTTCGGTTTTCATTTCGTGCCAAACCTGTAAATACAAGTCTGCTGGTATTTCTCACCGGGTTTTAAAATCGTAGAAGGGAAATTGGGTTGATTTGGAGAATCCGGATAATGCTGGGTTTCCAGGCAAAATGCAGATCTCAGTTCGTAGACCTTATCTCCTTTGCCTGTAATTGTTCCATCCAAAAAATTCCCGCTATAAAACTGGATTGCTGGCTCAGTCGTCCACACTTCCATTTCAATTCCGGTTTGGGGAGAGGAGATTACAGCCGCCTGGGTCAATTCACTGCCTGTTTTGTCAAGCACCCAGTTGTGATCATATCCACCACCGAACTTCAACTGCTCATTTTCCTGATCAATTCGCTCACCGATTTGGGTGGCTGTGGTAAAATCAAAAGGAGTTCCTTTCACAGTCGCAATCTCTCCTGTAGGGATCAGAACCTCATTTACCGGAGTGTATTTGCTGGCGTTTAGCTGAAGTGTATGGTCCAGTACCGTTCCGTTTCCGGCACCATTCAGGTTGAAAAACGAATGATGCGTCAAATTAACCGGCGTGGCCTTATCGGTTTCAGCTTCGTAAGTGACTTTGAATTCATTGTCATCGGTGAGGGTATAGATCATTTTTACTTTCAATTCCCCGGGAAAACCTTCCTCCCCATCTGGAGAAGTATAGGTAAAGACCAGTCCATTCTCTCCTGACTTCTCCACATTCCAAATCACATAATCCAATCCGCCCGGACCTCCATGAAGTGTCTGACCGTTGTTATTAGTCGGCAGAGTATATTCAGTTCCATCCAGGGTGAATTTTCCATTGGCAATTCGGTTGCCATAGCGACCAATTGCGGCACCGAAATATTTCTCACTGCTTTCCAGATATCCGTCCAAGGTTTCAAAACCCAGGACTACATCAACCGCATTCCCGTCTTTATCCGGAACCCAAAGATTAATAACCCTTGCACCAAAATTGGTGACTTTCATTTTCATGCCCTTGGCATTTTTGATCTCGTATGTTTCCACTTTTTTGTCTTGAAAAGTTGTGCCAAATACCTGCTCTTGCGCAGGCTCTTCGGCTTTGGTTTCTTCCTTGGGTTTGCTCTCGCAGCTGTAAAGCATAATTCCCAATGCAGCCGCTCCAAGGATTTTGTTAAAAGGATTTAATGTCATGTGAGGTTGTTTATTGTGCATTGCCGGAGTCTGATGATGTAAGTTGTCGCACAGACCTGTTTTTTCCAAATACTTGATACTTGGTGCAGGGAAATCGCTTTTATAATTTTCGATAAAAACGATGTCACCCCTTTGGGGTTTTCCTACATAAAGCACGTTTAAAGCTATAATCCTGTCATCCCTTCGGGATTTATAAAGCTATAATCCTGTCATCCCCGCCAAGGCGGGAAGGCACTTCGGGATTTAAAAGCCAGGATGGCTGGAATTATCATAGGATCGATTGGCTAAACATACATTTAAACCCCGCAAGTGGTGATATAAATTTTAAATGCGATTTCCTGATACTTGACGCTATACTAGTTACTAGTAAGATATCTTCACTTCCTTGAAATGCGCATAAGAATCCGTCTCTCCTTTTGCCACCAAGCCTAGTCGGAAGCCCATTCCCCAGGGCACCAAATGCTTCACATCCTGCTCTTCACCTACCTGGATCGTTTTGCCATCCACAAGGACTGATGTGGTCATCTTGTAGCCGTCCTTCATGCTCAGGATCAGTTTGACTTCTTTGCTGGCAGGAATCGTTTCAATCGCAATTTCTCTTGTCTTTTGGTTGATAGTTTCCCAAAGTACAAGCTGATCTCCTTTCACCGAAATCCCCATTCCGGCGACCGGAGCTCCGAAACCATTGTTTGCCCCGCCTATCACCGCCAATCCGGCTGCCGCATCTCCATCAGGAATGACTGTGGCCTCGTATTGGTAATCCAGGGATTTGGTGCCTTGAACAAGCAGAGTTCCCAAAGTCTCATTTTGCTCAGAAGCCTGAAGTTTCAGCCCATCTTTCCCT
>DATIAI010000255.1:0-9859 GCA_035458065.1 Algoriphagus sp.
ACTCATCAGAAAATCTGGGGATCAGAAATCCCCTCTTATTCAGACGCCATCCAACTTCCTTATTACAGACTTCCCGGATTCAGCGACGTAGAAAGGAATGATGTAGTAGTGTTCAATTACCCGGTAGAGTTCCAATATCCCAGTGATTTGAAGACCAATTACATCAAACGGGCTGTCGGAATTGCCGGTGATATCATTGAGATCAAAGAAGGCGAACTAAGCGTCAATGGTGAAGTATCGCCGAAACCGGAGGAAATGCAATATTCTTACGATTTGATCACCAACAGGCCTTTGACCGTTGATTTCTTTGCTGATTATGGAATCAATCCTGAAAGCTTCATGGCATTTACCAACGGAGCCGGCTATATGGTTTTTGGTACAGACCAAATGATGGAAACCCTCAAATCGTCCCCGGTGGTCGTGTCTATCACCAAGCGAATTGAAAGTCCCGGTGTCAATAGCCCCGAAATCTTTCCCGAAGGCTCTAATTACGGCTGGAATAGGGATAATTATGGTCCGTTGCAGATTCCTGCCAAAGATTGGACGATAGAAATGACCGCTGACAATGTGCTGCGATATGGTTTTACCATTGAAAAATACGAAGGACACGATCAGGTGGATATCCGTGAAGGTGAGCTTTTTATAGATGGACAAAAAATAGAAAGCTATACGTTCAAGCAGAATTATTATTTCATGATGGGTGACAATCGCCACGATTCGTTGGACTCAAGATTCTGGGGTTTTGTGCCCGAGGATCACATCGTCGGGAAAGCATGGTTCCTTTGGCTTTCATTGGACAAGTACGAATCGATGTTCAACAAAATCCGCTGGAACAGATTCTTGAAAGGAATTAATTAATCATAAGCCCCGAATAATTCGGGGCTTTTTTGTTACCAGATTATCGGTTCTATTCCTTTTTGCAAAAGGTAGTTATTGGCCTGTGAAAAATGCCGACAGCCCAAGAAACCTCGGTGAGCAGAAAGTGGGCTTGGATGCGGAGCTTTTAGGATCAGGTGTTTTTTTGAATCGATCAATTCCGCTTTTTTTTGAGCGTAAGCTCCCCAAAGCATGAATACCACATTTTCCCGATTTGCACTTAATACACGGATCACTTCATCGGTAAAAGTCTCCCAACCTTGATTTTGATGTGATCCGGCTTGGTTTGCCCGGACTGTCAAAGTTGCATTCAATAGAAAAACACCTTGATCTGCCCAGCGGGTAAGATCACCATTGGGAGGAATGTCAGTTCCAATATCTGCCTTGATTTCTTTCAAAATATTCAGAAGACTTGGTGGAAAAGGAACTCCGGGTTTTACAGAAAAGGATAGCCCATGAGCTTGCCCGATACCATGATAAGGATCTTGTCCCAATATGACTACCTTTACTGCTTCTACTGGGCAATGTTGGAAGGCATTGAATATTTCTTTGCCGGGAGGGAAAACCTGATGATTTAGATATTCGTATTTGACAAATGAAACTAAACGCTTAAAAAAATCCTTTTCAAATACCTCATTTAGTTTTTTTTTCCAACTTTCGTTTATTCTTACTTCCATTTATTCTGATTATTGATTTAGTATTTAGAAATTGTAATTTATTGTCCTTATATCTCATAATCTAATGGTCATCGCAGTTACTAGAGGCATCAAAGTGAGTGTAGAAGTCACTTACCAAGCTGAATTCTCAAGCCCTCACCAGCATCATTACGTATTTACATACAAGGTAACTATCGAAAACAAAAGCCAACATACCTATCAGCTTTTGAAAAGAAAGTGGGAGATTTTTGACGCTGCAGAAAGTTCAAAAATAGTGGAAGGAAACGGTGTAGTCGGACAGCAACCGATTTTGGAACCCGGTGAATCTCATTCCTATGTTTCCGGTTGCAATCTAAAATCTGGCCTAGGAAAAATGAAAGGCTCGTACACCATGGAAAAGCTTTTTGACGGCAAACTTGTCGAGGTCACTGTTCCTGAATTTCAGATGATTGCCAATATTTTCCACAATTGATTTGGGGGATTATTTTTTCTCACTCCGGGCTTTCCTCAATTATTGGCTGAGCAAAGAAGACCGATATAGTCAGCAATCCAGATTTGTATTTCAGGTCTACTCCAATCTCATCTCCTTTTTAAAAACCCATAAAAAGGGAGATCCAGAAATAGAAAAATTTCGTCAAAACCTTCTGAAAGATCAGACTAGGATAAGAGTTCTGGATCTCGGAGCGGGATCGAAAAAGGTCCCAGAGACTATCCGGACCATCGCCAAGATCACTCGGTATTCGACCAGTGGAATCAAATTTGCTCAACTCTATCAATACTTTTGCGGTTTGACTCCGGCTGAAAACGTGCTTGAATTTGGTACGTGTGTTGGAATTTCAACTCGGTATCTCAATAAAATCACAAATGGTAAACTTTACACATTCGAAGGATCTGAGGAAATTCAAAAAGTAGCTCAACGTGATCCATTACCATCAAGAACGGAATTCATCTTAGGCCCGATTGGGGAAACACTCCCTGAATTATTAGAGAAAATCCCCTCTGTCGATTTCGCATTAATTGACGCTAATCATACTTACGCTGGGACAATTCAAACTTTTTACGCATTGCTTCCGAAAGTCCACTCCGGTTCCATCGTCGCAATCGGGGACATTCATTGGACACCTGAAATGCAAAAAGCTTGGGGAGAAGTCAAAGCTCATCCAAAAGTGAAATTGACATTGGACTTTTTCGAATGTGGAATTCTTTTCTTTGATTTTCCGGGAGGAAAGTCGGAACTAATCCTTGACATCTGATTTCCTAAGATTGATAAAAAGTTCAGATCCCTGCCGTTCGGGAATGGAATTATAGCAAGGCTCAAATTTTTCAAACTCAAAGTAAGGTTCAAAATAAGTTTTGTATTCTTCTGCACTTCCACCAAAAGGCGGTCCTTCTTTGGGAAATACTTTGTCAAATAAAACCCCAACCAACCTTCCTCCCGGCTTCAATAATTCGTGGATCTTTTGGGCATATGCAGGTCGAAGGTCAGGAGTCAATGCACAGAAAAACGTCTGTTCTAAAATCAGATCATAGCTACCTTGATGCTGAAAAAAGTCTTCATGATGAAGTTGCGAAGTGGGAAACGTTGGATTTTTTTCTAAAAAGTTGTGAATAGGAAATAATGAAATGTCAAGTAAATGAATGTTTTGGAAGCCTAAACCCCATCCTGAGGCCACTTCATAAGCATTGCCACCTCCGGGAACGAGGATGGCAATTGTTTTAGTATGAATTTGGCAAAGATATTGATAAAGTGGTGGTGAGGCGTATCCAATGTCCCACCCAGTAGACCCCATTTGGTATCGGGAGGACCAGAAGTTTTCGTCTAAATTCAGCATATCAAAAGCCCCAAAACGGAATATCAAACATGAGCACTAATTTCGAAAAGGAATCCGGTCAAAAGAAAGACCAAAATAAGAACATCATCATTATTGTTCTCATTCTTTTGGTCATCATCAGCGGCATCAAACTCTACACAGACTATGTCGACCGCACCAAGAAAACTGAAGAAATTCTTCTCCTTTCGACAGAAAACAACGAATTGAACCAGCGATTGGATTCAGTTACTTTTCAACTTGATCTGAGAATCCAGGAAATTGAAAAATTAGGTGGCGATATCCAGGCATTGGAGGCCGTCCGGGACCAGTTGATCGCAGAGCGAAATTCAACCAGACAGCGCAGTTCCTCTGAAATTGCTGCGTTGAACGGCAAGATCAATAACCTCAATGGCCTGATCGCACAAAAGGATCAGGAGATACTTGAACTGAGGGCTGCAAATCAACAGCTGTTTACTGAAAATCAGGATTTAAAAACAACTCAGGCGGAAATCGAAGAAGAAGTAGCTCAGCTTAATATTCAGAAGCAGGACCTTCAGGCTAAAGTAGACGTTGCATCTATGCTCAAAGCAGAAAACATTAGCATAGCGGCAGTCAATTCCAAAGGCAAAGAGCGAATCGAAACCACCAAAGATTTCCGAAACAGACAAATGGAAAGGTTGAAAGTGAGCTTCAATCTTGCTGACAACAAGGTAGCTGAAAAAGGCCCTAGAAATGTGTACGTGCAGGTTTTAGGCCCAAATTCGCAACCGATTTTTGACGTAGCAAAAGGCTCTGGCACATTTATGATAGATGGGGCAGAGCAATTCTATACGGTGAAGCAGGACATCATTTTTGACAATTCTGAGCAGGACCTGGTATTTTATTATGAGAAAGGTTCCGATTATGTATCGGGAACTCATGAGGTAAAAATCTTTGTCGACAACTATCAGGTTGGATCTAAGACATTCACCGTCAAATAACCGTTTCAAATCATTACAAGCAAGGCCTCCCCAACGGGAGGCTTTTTTTGCTTTATACCCTAGTCATTTTGGATAAAGATTTGGATTACAGCCCCGATTCCTCTACTTTTGCGGTCTGTTAATTCAAATTCCTTAAACACATTAAAAAAATGTTCCAAAGAAATTATGAGACGGTATTCATTTTAACTCCCGTTTTGTCTGATATTCAGATGAAGGATACTGTCGACAAGTTTGTGAACTTGTTAAAAGAAGAGGGGGCAGAAGTTATCAATGTGGAGAATTGGGGTCTGAAAAAGATGGCGTATACCATCGAAAAGAAGACTACTGGTTTTTATGTATTGGTTGAGTTCAAGGCTGATCCGACTATCATCCGCAAGTTTGAACTGGAGTTCAGACGTGATGAGAAAGTTATGAGATTCTTGACTACTGTTCTGGACAAGCATTCCATTGCTTACGCAGACAGAAGAAGAAAAGGAGAATTTAATAAAAAAGTAGAAGCTAAGGAGGAGCAAGCCTAATGACACTAGTTAACGAACCAATCAACAGAGGCGAAATCAGAAAGAAATATTGCCGATTTAAGAAGCACGGTATCAAGTATATCGACTACAAGGATCCAAACTTCCTTTTGAAATTCGTCAATGAGCAAGGAAAAATTCTTCCAAGAAGACTTTCCGGCAACTCTGCGAAATACCAGAGAAAAGTAGCCCAGGCTATCAAAAAAGCAAGACATTTGGCTTTGTTGCCATTCGTAACCGATGGTTTGAAATAATTCGGTCTTGTATCGTTCAATCACAAAAGATCATTACAAATGGAAATCATTCTAAAAACAGACATCAAAGGTCTTGGCTATAAAAATGACTTGGTAGATGTGAAACCAGGATATGGTAGAAATTACCTGATCCCTCAGGGTTTCGCTGTACTTGCTACCGGCTCAAACAAGAAAATTCTTGCTGAAAACATTAAGCAAGCAGCTCATAAAGCTGAAAAAATCAAGACTGAAGCAGAAAACATTGCTGCTAAACTTGCTGAAGTAACTCTTGAAATCAAAGCGAAAATCGGTGACTCCGGAAAAATCTTCGGAAAAGTTACTACACTTCAGATTTCAGACGCTTTAGCTACACAAGGTTTCGACATTGACAGAAAGAAAATCTCCATTGGTGTTCCTGTAGAAGGCGCCGGAGAATTTACTGCTGATGTGGATCTTCACAGAGAGGTGAAAACCAAAGTGAAGTTCGTAGTAGTAGGAGAATAAACTCCCTTCAAACTCAAAAAGTAAAGGCTCGCATCACTGCGAGCCTTTTTATTTTAAGCCAATGCTTTTTCTAAATCTTCCACCAATTTCTTGGCAACAGCTTTGGCGTTTTTTTCACGGGCTTCCTTGAAAGCTGCCAAAGCTTGGGTAGCTTTTGCTACTACACCGCTTGGGTTTTGATCATTTTGATAACTTACCCAACACCAGCTTAGATCCGCTGCAAGTTCAGTCTGCTTTAATTTCTCTAATTTTTCAATGACCTCAGCCACTAATTTTTCCATTTTATCCACTTTCATTGCACTATGTAATTTTAGTTTAGTTTCAAATTTCGAAACAAAACAATGCAAATATTTTCACCCGAACAACATAACTGACTGAAAATTAACAAAAAAGCAATTTTCAATCGATTTCGATGAAGATTAACTCTTTCGAAAAGAGAGTTTTTGAACGCTTTTTGAAATTTCTTTCCTTCAGTTCCAAAAATTATTTTTCTATCTGAGTTCAAGTAAATTACACATTAGAATCAAAAATCTTTGAGGTGCTATTTGGAAAAAATAAGGCAAGAATCTACCTTTGTGACACTTTAAGAAAAGCCAAGGCTTTCTTTCTGAAAAATTGGCTGATGGTGTAACTGGCAACACGTCTGATTTTGGTTCAGAAGAGTCCAGGTTCGAGCCCTGGTCGGCCAACAAAAAAGCTTCCAATCGGAAGCTTTTTTTCATTTTAACAGGTTCTTCTTTCCTGTTTCAAGTAAATCCGGATTTATTTTTACCATTCTAAGCCGATATGCGTTCATCGCAAACTTCCCCAAATGCTCAGTAAGCTTGTAATTGGCTATTGCCCCTACTCCAGCACCGATAATGGGAATCAGCTGCGCTAGCTTTGCCAAATCAATATAGTCCCTATAATCAAGCTGAAACGTCCTCCAATCAAATTGATCCAGATCCAGGGGCAATTGCGCTTTATAGCTTTCCCAGTTTTCGATGAGCCCGATCAGTTCATTTCTTCGCTTTTGACTGGAAAAACTCAACTGGAAAATATATAACAGGAAAAGCCGCTCATGGTAATCTTTGGTATCTGCTCCATACAAAGCCGCGATGTCAAAAAGCATTTTCATTTTGATAGATAGGAAAGCGGGAAAATCCGCAAAACCCAATAATATACCCCCTGCACCAGTCAAGGCTCCTTCCACTGAAGCGGTATTGCGATACCACTTGATCCGCTCACGGACTTTTCTTTCCCGGTCAATTAGTTTCAACTTTGAATCGGCAGTGGGCACTATCCAACCCGAACCTGTAATTACTACTTTGACCATATTTTCTATGGCGACTGTAATTGCCTTGTGAACTTTCTCAGGTATGATATCATTTATTTTCCCCTGAAACCCTTGCGTCAGCCTACTGAATAGGCCAGGAGACTTCTTCATCTCAAAAAGCCAAAGGCCAAGTTCAGCATTTATGTAATGCTGGTATGAATCCATATATTTCTAATTATTAGCCTATTAAACTTATTATTCAAGCATATCATTCCAATATAAGTCAATCTTAACCCAACAGCCATGATCAAGACCATTTTAACCCTCATTTTGACTTTAAGCGGATTCTATTTTGATTCAGAGAAAAAAGAATCTCCAAAAGATCCATTTGCCGATATCACCATCTGCCATACAGCCTCAGATGAAATGTCCCAATTTGTCAATGCTCCCGGCTTTGCTTCCTTTCACCCTTCTCCTCTCACTTTTGATTTTAAAGCAAAAGGCGAAATGACCAGTTTTTTGACTGTGGATGGAATGCAGGGAAAAGGCTACCTGATCAAAGCTTCAGCCCCCACTGAAAATTGGCTATTTGTGTACCAGGAATGGTGGGGACTCAATGACCATATCAAACATCAGGCAGAAGTGTTCTACGAGGATTTGGGAGGAAAAGTCAATGTAATCGCATTGGACATGTATGATGGTAAAGTGACCACAAATCCACAGGAAGCTGGGCAATTTATGCAATCTATGAAAGAGGAACGATTGGAAAACATCGTAAAAGGTGCTAAAACAATGGCGGGACCTAATGCTAGAATCGCCAACGTGGGTTGGTGTTTTGGTGGAAGTTGGGCATTGAAATCAGCCCTTCTGAACAATGCCCAAAATGTCGGAGCGGTCATGTACTACGGCATGCCTGTAAGGGATGTCGAAAAGCTAAAGACTTTGAACTCCGATGTGCTGGGCTTGTTTGCTACCGAAGAATACATTTCCGAATCGATCATCAAAGAATTTGCAGCGAATATGGAAAAAGCTGGAAAGAAATTGACCTATAAAATCTTTCCTGCTGTCCATGGATTTTCAAACCCAAGCAATCCTCGTTACGATGAAGCTGCCAGCAAAGAAGCCTATGCGATGGCAATCGGCTATTTGAAGGAGAAGTTTGGAGTTTGATCGGACTTTAAAACAGAAAAGCTGACCCAAAGGACAGCTTTTCTGTGTTTTATTTAATTTCAATTTACTGATATAATCCGTTAAAAAGCATTTTGAAAGTGCCATGTGACTGAGCTCTGAAAGTAATTTCCGGTCCGAAAGCGTACAGTTTTCCTTTTCCGACTTGAGCTTCAAAAGCCGTCACACCATTTTTAAGATATTGCTGACCCCAAGCCCAACCACTTTTCAGAGGTTCTTCAGTTCCAAACCAAGCCAATGGTTTGATTCCTTTAAGTGCGGCTCCAGGTGAAAGTTTGAACACCGGGCTGTTGTTGAAAAGAACATTAGCTTTTTGTCCCATTCCATAATTAGCTTGAGCGGAATTGTCCACATGCATTTCCAGCACGCTTCCGGGGATGTAATATTTGTCTCCCGTCAGGTTCTTTTCTTTTCCAGCTACAATCTCAACCAAAGCATTGGAAACCGGAAGATCCAACTGATAGGCGAGAGATGTCGCGGCACCTACAGTAATGATTTGACCACCTTCTTCAAGGAAGGATTTCAACTGTGGAATAGACTTGTCAACCGATAATCTACCAAGCATGTGATGATACTCCGACGGGATATCTTCTTTCTTCGGCTGTCCCCCACCCCCATATCCACTACTGCCACCCGGCATTCCAGGACCAATGAATAGAATTACATCGTATTTGGCATTGAGATCTCCTCCATCAATTTCCTGTGGAAAAATCAATTGGTAATCAAAATGGAACTGCTCCATCATCCATCTCACCCATCCTGAAGGCATGGAACCCCCATAATAATCGTAGAGGGCAATTCGGGACGGCTTGATTTCTTTGGCACCTGCAGGCATTCCTTTTCCTGACACAGGCTTGATTCCGTAAGTTTTTGCAGCCATCTCAAGGACTTTTTTACCTGATGAAGGAATATAAAAAGACCCCGCTGGCAAATCGTTTATCCCGGAGGAAGTTCGATAGACTTTCACTTTTGCCTTGAGCAGATCATTTACTGCCATAAACGAATCATTGACTCGGGCATCCAACAGATATCCTGAGGCAGCAGCCAAAGTAACAGATTCTGAAGAAAGCAATTGACCATAAGCCACTTGCTCAAACGGACCCTCAAAACCTTCCATTATCCGATCAACTTCAACTCCCATTTGGAATGCAAGTGTCCAACCGGCAGCATCATAGGGCCTGATCGGAGGTCCGCCCGGATACAGGAAGTCATTTGGGTGATCTTGGGGCTCAAACATATCCAGCACATGCGGTCTGAACGCCTGAGCCGTCTTCACGATATAGGAGCCTTTTGGGTAGTTTTTACCATTAACTGAAAAGTCTGCTGTAGCCTTATGAACTGAAATACCTGATTTGATCAAAGAATTCAAAAACTTGATGGCTGTTGAAAAATCAGGCTGATCCGCTGAGAGGATATATCCCCGGGGATCTCTTCTTGAAGGATCTTTGTAAACGGAATCGTAAAACTGAATCGGTAAACCGGAGCGGAATCCATAATAAACCGCATCTTCATCTTCTGCCACCTTTTTCTTTTGCGCAGCATCGAAAGAATTCTGAATCGCTTGGGCATTTTTTGGATATCTCGTCCAAGTATCTGTATTTCCACGGTCGATCGACTTTTTCCCCATCAGGTAAAAGTTGAACAAAAGCTCATCACCATGCCGAACTGCATGATTTAAAATGGCATAGTTGAGAGAAACTGAATAGTCAATTGATCTTCGAAAAGGCCACGGACCTGGAGTCACGGGATAGGGCGTTCCATTATTTGGTATCAAGCGGTCTGGTACCAACGGAATGGAATAAGGAGATGGACTCCCAACAATCTCAGTCAGAATGCCAATC
>DATIAI010000256.1:0-2809 GCA_035458065.1 Algoriphagus sp.
ATGCCATCCCAAGTCGTAGAGAAGCCAATCCCCAAGCTTTGGAGAAGGTCTGCATCACCAGGAGATTCGGAAAATTGTCGAGTTCCGAAGTGAAGCTCGGTTCATCGCTGAAGTCGATGTAAGCTTCGTCCACCACTACTAAACCTTTGAAATTTTTCAAAAGAAAAAGAATATCCTCCCGCTTGGCTTTATTGGCCGATGGGTTGTTTGGTGAGCAGATGAACAGGATTTTGGAATTGGAATCTACTGCGGCCAGGATCTTTTCAGGCTGTAGCTGAAAGTCCTCGGTCAAAGAGACCTTTCGGATTTCCACGTCATTGATATTGGCACTGACCTCATACATCCCGTAAGTGGGAGGGAGGAGGATCACGTTGTCTTTTCCGGGATTGCAGAAAGCACGGTAAAGCAAATCAATCGCTTCATCCGAACCGTTTCCCAGAAAAATTTGAGAGGGACGAACTTGCTTGATTTTTGAAATTTCTTCTTTTAATGCGCTTTGGTACGGATCCGGATAGCGGTTGAAATCCTGCTCAGTGATTGATCCAAATGGGTTTTCATTGGCATCTAAAAAGACGCCTTCTTTGCCGGTGTATTCATCCCGAGCTGAAGTGTAAGGCTGTAGTTTTGCGATATGTGGCCGCAAAAGTGAGTTTAGATCGAAGCTCATTTCTTTTTGCCTTTCAGGTAGTTAAGACGAATGGTAACTGCGTTTTTGTGGGCTTCCAGAAGCTCGTTTGCAGCCATCACTTCTATGGTTGGCCCGAGGTTTTTCAAACCTTCTGCGGTAATTTTTTGATAGGTGATTTTCTTCACGAAGCTGTCCAAAGACACACCGCTGTAATTGCGGGCATATCCGTAAGTCGGTAGCGTATGGTTGGTTCCTGAAGCGTAATCTCCGGCAGATTCCGGAGTATAATTTCCTATGAAAACTGAGCCTGCATTGTAAATAGCTTCTACAATTTCATCTTCATTTTCAACAGCAATGATCAGGTGCTCGGGAGCATAATTATTGATCATGGCCAATGCTTTTTCCTGATCTTCCATCACCACCGCAGTTGAATTTGCCAATGCTTTGGCTGCGACATCTTTGCGGGGAAGTTTCTCCAGTTGCTCATTGATTTCTTTCAGGACTTTCTTGGCTAATTTTTCCGAAGGAGTCACCAAAACTACCTGAGAATCCACGCCGTGCTCTGCTTGGGAAAGTAAGTCAGAAGCAACAAAGGCCGGAATTGCAGTCTCATCCGCATAAACCAAAACCTCAGAAGGGCCAGCAGGCATGTCTATTGCAACTCCAAATTTGGTAACCAATTGCTTAGCTGCAGTCACATATTGGTTTCCGGGACCGAAGATTTTATCTACTTGTGGAACTGATTCTGTTCCAAAAGTCATTGCTGCCACAGCCTGTGCGCCACCAACTTTGACGATCTTGGAAATACCGATTAGATTGGCAGTATAGAGAATTGCAGGATGGATTTTGCCTTCACGGTTTGGTGGGGTGCAAAGGACAATTTCCTTACAACCTGCAAGTTTTGCAGGAATTCCCAACATCAAAACAGTACTGAATAGTGGAGCGGTACCTCCGGGAATGTATAGCCCAACCCGCTGGATGGGAACACTTTTTCTCCGGCAAACTACTCCAGGCATGACTTCTTCGATGAGCTCAGGAGTGAACTGGGCAGCATGAAAACGCTCAATATTAGTTTTTGCGACTGCGATAGCTTCTTTGAGTTCTTTGCTGACCAAATCTCTGGAAACCTTGATTTCCTGAGCGGAGACTAAGAGACTTTCCAAATGAACATGATCGTATTCCTGAGCAAACTTTTTCAGGGCTTTGTCACCGTTTTTCTGAACTTTCTTCAGGATCGGCTTGACAATCTTGTTGATTTCCTTGGTTTTCTGAACCGGTCGGGCGAGGTGTTTTTTCCACTTTTCAGGGGAAGGATTGACCAGGAGTTGCATAGGTTTTTTGGTAAAAAGCTGTAAATCTCGTTAGATAACCATTTTTTCGATCGGTACTACAAGGATTCCTTCAGCACCTGCGGCGCGGAGTTCTTCGATGTTTTCCCAAAATTGATCCTCACTCAAAACCGAATGAATCGATGACCAGCCTTCCTGAGCCAAAGGTAAAATCGTTGGACTTCGCATGCCCGGAATCAATTCGATAATTCGTTGAATGGAGTCATTTGGAGCATTCATGAGGACGTATTTGTTGCTTTTGCCGGTTTGGACGGCATTGATTCTGAAAAGCAATTTGTCCAAAATAACCTTTTTCCAGTCAGCCAGGTTTTTGTTGCCGATCAGTATCGCTTCTGATTTGAAAACTTCCTCTACTTCTTTGAGGCCATTCATCATGAGTGTAGATCCGGAACTTACAATATCAAATATTCCTTCGGCAAGTCCGATGCTTGGGGCGATTTCAACTGAACCGCTGATTTCGTGGATTTCAGCCTGAATTCCTTCGGATTTCTGGTAGTCACCAAGGATTTTTGGATAGGTGGTGGCAATGTTTTTTCCCTGGAAATAAGAAACGCCGGGATACTCTTCGCCTTTTGGAATAGCGAGAGATAGTCTGCATTTGGAGAAGCCTAATTTCTTAAGGGTCAGGACTTCTTTATCTTTTTCGACGACTTCATTTTGCCCGACTATTCCCAAATCTGCTACTCCATCGGCCACATAGCCCGGAATATCATCGTCACGAAGAAAGAGAAATTCGACCGGGAAATTGGTGGAAGTGGACTTGAGTTTGCCCGTTCCGTTGTAAAATTTGATGCCGCACTCTTTGATAAGGCTGAGTGAGTCATCGGAAAGT
>DATIAI010000257.1:0-4838 GCA_035458065.1 Algoriphagus sp.
GCAAAGACCTGTCCGTCGTCGCCTTTGGATATCGGCTTCTCGATAGGATCCGAACACCCTACAAAGAGGACAACAAATAAAGTCCACTGAAAAAGAGAAAATCGGGTGGTCAGTCGGCGATACATCGGCTTTGGTTTTTCCCAAAATTACAGGAATCAAGTCACCGAAATAGCAAGACATCAAATGAGTACAAAAATCGCCTCAGATTCACATAGGATTCGGGGATTGCTAACTCAAAAATCCCTTTTCTTAAAAACCTTAAGTGCAATGAAATTTGGAAACAGCATCCACACAGCCAAAGTCCCCCCTGCTATAAACAAGCCCATATTACTGGAAAAGAACTTTTGGAAAAATGCTCCGGTGTAACCCATCAGGGCAGAAATATCCAACTGCATCAGCATCAAAATTCTCCCCAAATCCACCGGATTGAGCATAACCATGGCGAGTGTGGCTTTCTCCAAAGGATAATCTGCAAAACTGTAAATGATGTAGAGCACAAATCCGTCATAGACCAGCGAGAAGTAAATCCACAGGGCAAGACTAATCCCGATGGCTTTGGCTTTGTCTCTGGTCAGCACACTTGCCAAAAAGGCAAATCCGGCAAAAACAGCACTCAGGATAATCCCCACTGCCAAAAGCGTGATCAAACTTGAATCCGCTCCCCACAGCAACATCGGCAGTCCAAAACCAAGCAAAATTGAAAGGCTTAGCATAATTACTACTGCAAATAACTGGCTGAGAAAAACCTGTGATCGCTTCACCGGCTGGGCTAGCATAAGTTCGATAAACTCCAGGTTATTGTAAAAATGGGTGGTCGCAAAAACGGCAGAGATCAGAGGAACAATCATGATCATGATATTCATCAAACTGAGCGAGACCTTGCTCAGGTCATCCGAAACCTGATAAATCGAGATTGCAACCAGAGCCAGAAAGACGGTGTAAATCAGCGCAAATCTGGATTTGAGGATATCGTAAAGGGCGTATTTGAGCAGCTTAAGCATGAGTCAGATCTTTAGTGTTTGTCTTTTTTTTAAGAGTCCACTGCATCAGTTTGGCAATGGCCGGAGAAAATTTCTCCTCCGAAGTCAATTCCTTCAGGCTTTCGATCGAGTCGTTGAAAAAGACTTTTCCTTCAAAAATATAAATGGCGTGGTTGGTCAGTTCCTCCAAGTCACTCAGGATATGGGATGTGACGAGGATAAGTTTTCCGGCCTTTCGCTCCCGTTTAATTTTGGATTTTAGGATTTCCACCGCAATCGGGTCAAGTCCCGCTGTCGGTTCATCGAGAATCAAAATCTCCGGATTAAACAGAAAGGCCAGGGCAGCACTTACTTTCTGCACCGTACCACCGGAAAGGGTTCCCATGGATTTGTCTTTGATTTTCTCGAGTTCAAAAGCCTCCACCAGATCCAGATCATAATTTTTGATCTCAGGCCGCATGTCTTTCATCATGGAGAAAAGCTGCCCCACCTTCATATTTTGAGGGTATCTGCCGATTTGGGGCATGTATCCGATGATGCTTCGGTAGCTTTCACTTCCTTTGATGGATTGGTCTTTGACGAGGATTTCACCGCTGTCCGGCAAAACCATACCCAGGATGGATTTGATCAAAGTCGTCTTTCCGCTTCCGTTTGGACCCATGATCGCATAGCTGTTTCCCTTATCGAAACTGAGATTGAAGTCCTTCAGAACTTCCTGCTTTCCAAACTTCTTGGATAGTAAATTAACCGAAATCATAAGGTCGCATTTTAGGAGATTGATCGATCATCTGGTCGGGAGTCATGGTCGGAAGGATCTTTTCCATCCGATCCAGCAACGTCACCATAAAGCTCCTCCACAGCATCACCGCTGCAGGGATTTTTTCCACAATCACGCTGTAGAGGTTGATTGGGCGATAGGGCACATCCCCGATTTGATCCTTGTCCAGATCATAGCCTTCGTACTTGTCCCAGTAGTTTTCGGTGATGGTATTCAAAACCACCGAACCGTTGGAACTCATATCAAAAGTATTTTGGGTGAAATTATTGGCTTTGAACGTGTTTTGGTCGCAGCTGGCCATGAGCTTGAGTGCCCAACCGTTTTCCCGGAAAGTATTCTCCGAAAACTCAATTCTGCTGCTTCCTTCCATATAGATTCCGATCGTGTTTTTGAGGAAAATATTCCCGATCACTTTGCTGTCGCTGATGTCTTTGAGTAAAATCCCATAGGCGCTGGAACCCCAATTTTCTTCAAAGCGGTTTTCCTGCATTAGGACATTTTTGGTGTACATCACCGCGACTCCGGCGCCGTTATTTTTGAAAGTATTCCGGATGTAGCTGTTGTCATGGGAAAACATGAAGTGCAACCCATAGCGCATGTTTTTCTGGACCAGGTTTTCTTTGGCTTGGGTGTTGGTCACAAATTCCAGATAGATTCCATCCCTGTGACCTGATACCTCATTGTTGCCGATAAATGAATTTTTGCATTTCCAGAGGTGAATTCCGTTGCCGACTTCAAATTCACGAACCGCATCGGAATGGATTCGGTTGCCGATGATGGTCAGGCCGGATGAATTTGAAAAATGAAGCCCAAAGAATGCATTCTCCAGGATGTTGTCCCGGACGACGCAGTTTTTGGAATCGAAAAATTTAATGGCGGCCGAATCATCCATGTTGGACTTGCCGGTGTTGATGATTTTGAATCCCTGAATGGTGACATGATCCGCTGCAATGACAAGGACATTCCCCTCCATATTCCCATCCAAAACCGGATGGTTTTCTCCCATCAGAAAAAGTGATTTGCGAATGACGATTCCCGATTGCTGGTAAGTTCCAGCAGCTACTTTCAAAGTGTCTCCGGGCATGGCCCGGTCCACTGCCTCTTGAATTGACTGACCCGGAGTGATACGGATGACCGCCGAAAAACTCCAGGAAGAACCAGTCAACCAAAATAGTAAGCAAAGGAAAATGTTGAATTTGAGTTTCATAACCAAAAGCTGAAAACAGCTCATTTTATTTGAACTGAGTGGTCAATTCTCCCCATGCGAGGTACACTCCGCCGGATTTGTTTTTGTATTCTTTCAAAAGATCGTAATCCGGAAAAGCCACAATCTGACTTGCCATGGGAGTTTTGAACTGATCCGACTTGAGGTAAAAAGCTAAGTTAGCATCCAAAAGCACCCCAGGGTTCAGATAATCAATCACGAGGATATGCTTGTACATTTGGCTTTTGCCATCATCGGAATCCATGTATTGAAGCATGCAGTTGACATCATCAAAGACAAAAACTTTCCCTTTTTCGGTCACCAGTTCAGCACCGAACTTTGGATCCATCAGGGTCATTTTGCAGTGATGGCATCCATCCTGACCATAAGCAATCGGCCTCGGATCTGCAGAGCAGGAAACCAAAAAGACCAAGAGTGAGAAAATCGATAGATAACGGTTCATAATTTTTTGGGTTAAACGGTTTTTAAAACCAATGCCGGTTTTTCCATTCTGTCTCTGACAATAGCCACCATGAGCAATCCCACTCCGCCTATTAAAATCCAGCTTCCGATATCCGGACCGGAGTAGGCCAGAAAATTCAAAAGCTCTTTGTACCCGATCAAGGGTGGCTGGTAACTCATCCCTTCTACTTTGATGGCTGCTTTTGGATCCAGGTTGTGGCCATACTGATAGCCCCACCGGTACATATCCGCCAAAACTGCCATTCCAAAGAGTGTCATTAGGCCAAAAAAAGCATACAAACTCCAACGTTTTCCAATCAGAAAAGCAATCACTCCCAAGGCAATCAAGACACCAATCACATAAATCAAAAAGGAAAACTCCGGAAACATCTCGTCTCCAATGTGCCGCATTCCGATGTAGTGATTTACGCCGTTGATCTGATCCACATTCCCGCTCAGATGGTCAATCCAAATCTTCATATTCAGGCCCTCCGGATATTGGGGAGCCCAAAGACTGATCTGCCAGAGCGGAGTGAAATAGGACGGAATGATCAGCAGCGCTGCCAGAAGTATCAGGATCCGATTGGAAAAACTTAGAGCTTTCATAAGACTTGGGATAAAACCGTCGACTCCATTTCGAGTCGACGGCAATACAAGGGTGATTATTCAACTTCTCCTGTTGAGAACTTCAAGGTTGTAGAGGACCCTTTGGGCGATACTCTCAGGTATCCCTGCATTTCCTGGTGCAATGCAGAACAGAAATCTGTACAGTAGAATGGGAATACACCGGTACGGTCCGGAACCCATTTCAGCGTGGATGTTTCTCCCGGCATGATCAGGAGTTCGGCGGTGTTGGCGCCTTTGATTGCAAATCCGTGGGGAACATCCCAGTCTTGCTCCAAATTGGTCACGTGGAAATATACTTCGTCTCCCACATTGACTCCCTCGATATTATCGGGTCTGAAATTGGATCGGATTGAGGTCATGTAAACGTGTACTTCATTTCCTTTCCGCTCAACCCGCGCATCTGTGATCCCTTTGAGTGCATAAGGACTTTGATTTTTCTCAATGGGATAAAACTTCACCTGACGGTCTTTGATCAAACTGGCTGGAAAAGCTTCAGCATAGTGCGGCTCTCCGATGGTTGGAAAGTCCAGCAATAGCTGCATTTTGTCTCCGGAGATATCATACAATTGCGCGGAGTGAGCCAATTCAGGTCCGGTAGGCAAATAGCGGTCTTTGGTGATTTTGTTATAAGCCACCATGTATTTCCCATGAGGCTTGCCGGTAGGTCCGCCGGGGATACTCAAGTGACCCACAGAATAGTAGGTCGGCACCCGATCCACCACTTCCAAAGTCTCAATATTCCACTTTACGATTTCCGAGGAAACGAACATGGAGGTATAGGCAAAGC
>DATIAI010000258.1:0-22972 GCA_035458065.1 Algoriphagus sp.
TCCATTACTGAATTAATTGGCAAAAAGGGTAAAAACCAAGGCAATATGCGGGACGTGGACGAAGATGAAGTCACCGCTTATGCAGCTGAAGATGCAGATATCACCTTAAGACTGAAGGAAAAATTCGATCCTATTCTTAAATCCAACGGACTGGAAAAACTCTTCGATGATGTGGAAAATCCGCTGATCCGGGTGCTGACTGATATGGAATTTGAGGGTGTTCGGATTGATACAGAAAGCCTGGCAGAGCTTTCTATTTTGTTGGAAAAAGAAAGCAAAGAAATAGAAAAGCAGGTCTATGAATTGGCTGGAGTCCGGTTCAATTTGGCTTCGCCAAAACAACTTGGCGACGTACTTTTTGAAAAACTGAAACTCGATCCAAAGGCCAAAAAGACCAAAACCGGCCAATATGCCACCGGCGAAGAAATCCTGAGCAAACTGGCAAACGAGCATCCGATTGCAGAGGCGATCTTGGATTTTCGTCAAATGGTCAAGCTGAAATCCACCTATGTGGATGCCTTGCCGACCATGATCAATTCTAAAACAGGTAGAATCCATACCACTTACAACCAGTTTGTGGCAGCCACGGGAAGACTTTCTTCGATCAATCCAAACCTGCAAAATATCCCAATCCGAACAGCGCGCGGTAGGGAAATCCGTAAGGCTTTTGTACCAAGAGATGAGAATCACATTTTGCTGTCTGCGGATTATTCCCAGATCGAGCTTCGGCTGATGGCTGCATTTTCAGGAGATGAATCCATGCTGGAGGCTTTCAAAAATGGCAGGGATATTCATGCGACCACAGCTGCCAAGATTTTCAAAGTTCCTTTGGAAGAAGTGACTTCTGATATGAGGAGAAAAGCCAAAACCGCCAATTTTGGAATTATTTATGGTATTTCAGCTTTTGGTCTTTCGCAACGGCTATCCATTCCAAGAACCGAGGCCAAAGAAATCATCGATGCCTATTTTCAGGAATTTCCGGCAGTCAAACAATACATGGATGGTGCAATCGAAAAGGCGAGAAAAAATGAATATGTCGAGACAATTCTCGGACGCCGCCGTTATCTCCGTGATATCAACAGCCGAAATATGACCATGCGAGGTTTTGCGGAGCGAAATGCTATCAATGCCCCACTTCAGGGTTCGGCAGCTGATCTGATCAAAGTCGCCATGATCCATGTCTATGAATGGATGAAAAGAGAGAATCTCAAATCCAAAATGATCCTCCAAGTGCACGATGAATTGGTTTTTGATGCACATAAGGATGAAGTCGAACTTTTGAAAAATAATATCCCCGGTCTGATGTCCAATGCGATCAAACTTGCTGTGCCGATTGAAGTGGAAGTAGGCGTGGGTACGGATTGGCTACAGGCGCATTAAAGAGGATAGTACCAAGACTTAAGTATCAAGACATAAGAAATAAGATACGAGAGGCAAGAAGCGAGAGCCAAAAATTATCAAGATTTTCAAAGACGCATATTTTATGCTGAATCTAAATTGGTGAATTAGGCCTCGTAAATCGTAATTCAAAATTCGTAAATCATAAATCCCTTTGGCTAAAGTAAAAACCTCCTTTTTCTGTCAAAACTGTGGCGCGCAAAGCCCCAAATGGATTGGGCGATGCCCGGCATGCGGGGAATGGAATACCTATGTGGAGGAAATTCTCCAAAAAGAAGAAACCGGAAAAGGTAGCTGGAAACCGCAGGGTTCCGGTAATAAAAAAGCCAGTACTCCAAAAAGGATAACTGAAGTAAATCACGAGGAGCAACCTCGCTGGATCACCGGTGATCCGGAATTAGACAGGGTCCTCGGTGGAGGAATTGTCGCAGGTTCTCTGGTATTGATCGGAGGCGAACCCGGAATCGGCAAGTCCACTTTGATGCTTCAGATAGCGCTTACCCTTAAAGGTAAAACCATCCTTTACGTATCAGGAGAAGAGAGCGAAGCCCAAATCAAAATGCGGGCAGATCGAATGGAAGCAAAAAATCCGGATTGCTTCGTGCTTTCGGAGACGAATACCCAGCAGATTTTTCAGCAAATAGAGATCCTGAATCCTGACTTTTTGATTATCGATTCGATTCAGACTCTGAACAGTCAATATGTGGAGTCCGCAGCCGGATCGGTCTCACAGGTCCGTGAGTGCACTGCCGAACTGATGAAATTTGCCAAGGAGACGGGAACTCCAGTGTTTCTGATTGGGCACATTACCAAGGACGGTTCTATTGCCGGTCCGAAAGTCTTGGAACACATGGTAGATACAGTTTTACAGTTTGAAGGAGATCGCCATCTGACTTATCGGATTTTGCGGACTTCGAAAAACCGCTTCGGTTCGACACACGAACTCGGAATCTATGAGATGCGTGCCGAAGGACTTCGATCAGTTGCCAATCCTTCAGAAATCCTTTTGACCCAAAGAGAGGAAGTTCTAAACGGAGTGGCAATCGGAGCGATGATGGAAGGCAATCGGCCATTGTTGATTGAAATCCAATCCTTGGTCAGCCCTGCCACTTACGGGACTCCGCAGCGAAGCAGCACCGGACATGATGCAAAAAGGTTGAATATGCTTCTGGCAGTGCTTGAAAAACGCGGTGGAATGAAACTTGGTCAGCAGGATGTTTTTTTGAATGTTGCGGGAGGACTTCGGGTGGACGATCCGGGTTTGGATCTGGCGGTTTGCGCTTCCCTGATTTCCAGCTATGAGGATACCCCGGTTTCTGAACATATTTCTTTTGCAGGTGAAGTAGGACTTGGTGGAGAAATCAGGGCAGTATCAAGGATAGAAAACCGGATTGCAGAAGCAGAAAAGCTCGGGTTTAAAAAAATCATGGTTTCCAAATATGCTGTCAAAGGATTGGATTTGAAAAAATTCAAGATCGAAGTGGTCCAAGTCAGCAAGTTGGAAGAGATGTATCAGTTGATTTTTTGATGGAAGAAATCGGGTTTCAATTCGCTCATTATTGATTAGGAAAATCAACTTAAGTCTTTGATTTTTATAGAGGACTAATCGGTTTTTCATTGAGAACTAAACTAAAGAATTACAGTTTTCGAGACCCAAATTTCAACTACCGGGGCAAAAATCCGGGAAGGTTGGATAATCTGACTGATGCTGTTTTTGGCATTGCCATCACACTGCTGATTTTTAACCTGGTCAATCCAAACTCCTTTGAGGATTTGGTGGCATTTACCAAGACGCTTCCGGCTTTCTTGGTTAGCATAGCTTTTTTGATGTTGGTCTGGAAAGAGCACGTCAACTTTTCCCAGATTTATGGCTTGCACAGTGCCTGGATCGAAGCCCTGAATGTCCTGTTCATTGCCTTGATTATATTCTATGTTTACCCGCTTCGCTTTTGGACACTTTTCCTGACCAATTTTTTGTTTGAAACCGATATTTCCATCCAGATAAGAGCCGCTCAAGTTCCTGATTTGATGATTTATTATGGCTTCGTAGCCATGGCGCTTTACATCTGCCTGTTGTTTTTTTACCTGAATGCAAGCAGGAATCGGGAATTTCTCCTACTCAATGCCTATGAAATACTTCACACCCGGATGCAGATCAGCAGAATGGTGATTTTTATAACAGTCCCGTTGGTTTCGATTCTGGTGATTAGCTTACTTCGCGGTGTAAATGTAGGACTGGCGTCCATCCTCGGAGGAATGACCTACATTCTCTACACTCCATTGATGATTTTCTGGAGCAAAAAGTACAATTTCAAAATCAACGAACTCAAAGGATCAAACCAGTTTCAAGATTCCCTATCACAACCTCAATGAAAGCACTTCTTACTATCGGACTTCTGATCCTTTCAAACACCTTTATGACTTTGGCTTGGTATGGTCACCTGAAATTTGCCGAATGGAAGTGGTTTAATAAACTGGGACTGGTATCGGTGATTCTGATCAGCTGGGGTATCGCACTTTTTGAATATATGTTTCAGGTTCCGGCAAATAAAATCGGCTTTTCGGGCAATGGAGGGCCGTTTTCTTTGGTTCAATTGAAAGTAATCCAAGAGGTAATTACCCTGGTGGTATTTATGATTTTTACCCTGATAGCTTTCAAAACCGAAACTTTGAAGCTCAATCATCTGATTGGGGCGATTTTCCTGATTTTGGCGGTGTATTTTATTTTCAAAAAGTAAAACTCCTAAGCAACCCATATTCTGAATTTCCATCCTTAGCATCGGATAATTCCTATAACTATGACTGAAGAGACGAAAAAGGACCTCACGCTGGACCCGGAAAATTGGGATGAAATGAGAAATTTGGGTCATCAGATGATTGATGATCTTTTTGATTATTGGAAAGGGATCAGAGATCAGAAGGTCTGGAAGCCAATTCCTGAAGAAATAAAGGACTTTTTTGACTCCCCGATTCCGGAGATTGGCCAAAACTCGGGAGAAATCTACCAGGAGTTTAAGAAGTATATTTTTCCTTACAATAAAGGGAACGTTCATCCCCGGTTCTTTGCCTGGATTCAGGGGACCGGTACACCAATGGGTGTTTTGGCAGATTTGCTGGCATCGGGTATGAATCCAAATGTGGCAATCGGGGAACATTCTGCTATGTATGTGGATCGTCAGGTGGTCAATTGGTGCAAGGAATTGATGAATTTCCCCTTTGAGGCCTCGGGAATTTTGGTCAGTGGTGGCTCTATGGCAAATATCACTGCCCTGACAGTTGCCAGAAATTCATTTCGGGAAGAAAAAATCAGGGCCAAAGGGCTGAAAGCTGCTTCAGCCCAATTGGTACTTTATTGTTCTGTAGAGACGCATTCCTGCATCCAAAAAGCCGCTGAAATCATTGGTTTGGGAACGGACGCTGTCCGGAAAATTGGAGTGAATGACCAGTATGAAATGTTGGCGGATGAACTTGAGACTCAAATCAAGCAGGATTTAGACGGCGGTTTATTGCCATTCTGCATCGTTGGGACATCCGGCACGGTAAATACCGGGGCTATCGATCCGATGGAGGAGTTGTTAGCTATTTCCAAAAAGTATGGTTTATGGTTTCATATTGACGGGGCTTATGGAGCATTGGGTAAGCTGGATCCCAAGTATGCAGGTCGCCTGAAAGCCATCGAAGAGGCGGACAGTATCGCTTTTGATCTGCATAAGTGGCTGTATGTACCCTATGAAGTAGGATGTACTTTGATCCGCGATGCAAAAAAGCATCGGGAGGCATTTGCAGTTACTCCAAATTATTTGATTCAGGAAAGCCGGGGACTTTCAGGAGGCTTGGATTCCATCAACAATTACGGCTTTGAGCTTTCCAGGGGATTCAAGGCTCTGAAAATCTGGATGTCACTCAAGGAACACGGTCGCGGGAAATATGCCCAAATGATCGCCCAAAACAACCGTCAGGCTGAATACTTGGCCAAGTTGGTCACTGATAGTCCGAATCTTGAACTGATGGCTCCGGTTTCTATGAGCATCACCTGCTTTCGGATGGTCAAGCCCGGCTATGCTGAAAATCAGCTTCGGGATTTGAACCGGGAAATTTTACTCCGACTTCAGGAGGAAGGCATTGCTTCTCCAAGTTCAACTATTCTAAATGGAAAATATACCCTAAGAATTGCCAATGTGAATCAGCGAACCCGAATGGAAGACATGGATTTGTTGATCAGAGAGGTGTTGAGAATTGGAAGTGAAGTAGCATTTTGATTTAGGAAAAAGGTAAATTTCATAAACCCTTTGCCAAATGAAACTGCTCCTTTACCTCCTGTTTTTTGGAATTTTACTCGGTTCCTGTGAGCAAAAAACCGATGCTCCATCCGACGAGAAATACCTGATCGCCTATAATACTTTCGAACCGGACTCTATAGCCAAAGACAATTGGGAAATCCGAGTCCTTGATCCGGAAGACAGCAGCAAGTCCTCCAGGAATGTCATCAATCATTCTGATGTCGCTTGGACTTATTTGGCTCACGAGGACAAAATCTTTTTCATCAGCGATCGCGATACAGCCTACAGAAATTTTTTTCTGTATGAAATGAATTCAGACGGCACAGGGGTAAAAAAGCTCAGTGACCTCCGTCTGGAAGACAGTTGGATGGATTTTGATCCAAAAACTAACGAAATCATCGTTTCTGCCCGGCCTGAGCCAACTGTCAGATTCCAGCTTTTCCTGATCAATCTTTCGGATGGAAATTCAAAACCTTTGATGAATGACACCTCCTTCCGATTTCAGGATCCTGTTTTTTCGCCAGATGGTTCGCAGATTGCTTATGTCAAAAGCCCAAAGGCAAAGGTTGATGGAGTTTTTCCGGAGGTTTTCCTCATTAATCGGGATGGAAGTAGAGAAAAGCAACTGACACATTTCCCCAAAGATGATCCCGCTGCAAAGGGTTTTGGATACAAAGCGGGAGCCCTAAAATGGCATCCTACAGAGAATTTTATCTCTTATGCAAGCTCTAGAGGGGATCACACATTCATTTTTGGGATAAATCCTGATGCATCAAATAACCGGCAAATCTCCCAAAGCGGAAAAGACGAAGTTTATCACGACTGGAGTCCTGATGGAAAGTGGTTGGTATTTGATCAATATCAGGATACGGTTTCGAGACAATACCATATTGTCCTAATGAACTGGCAAACCAAAGAATCACAAATTTTGACGGATACCTTGATTAAATCCCAGTTGGCCCCGGTGTTTTTGAAAAAATAGACTCGCTCAATTTTTTACTTACTAAAGCCCTTTCCGTCAAGATATTGAGGCCTTTTTTGTATCTTTTTTCTAGTAATTTTTAATGTCAACCTTATATCTCCTGTTTTATGAAAAAACTAGTAGCAGAATTTATCGGGACCCTTTGGCTGGTCCTAGGCGGATGTGGCAGTGCCGTATTGGCGGCAGGATTTCCCGAACTTGGAATCGGGTTTGTTGGAGTTTCTTTGGCATTTGGTCTTACGGTAGTGACCATGGCCTATGGAATCGGTCATATTTCGGGATGCCATCTCAATCCGGCTGTTTCAGTGGGATTATGGATTGGTGGAAGATTTGACCAAAAGGAATTAATACCCTACATCATTGCACAAGTTTTGGGGGGGATTGCCGGTGCCGGGATTTTGTATGTGATAGCCACGGGTAAGGCAGGAGTTGAGTTAGGCGGATTTGCATCAAATGGTTTCGGGGAGGCATCTCCCGGTGGGTATTCGATGACGGCGGCTTTTGTCACCGAAGTGGTCATGACCTTTATTTTTCTGATAGTGATATTGGGTTCCACACATCCCAAGGCTCCGGCAGGATTTGCAGGATTGGCCATTGGACTTTGTTTGGTATTGATCCACTTGATCAGCATCCCGGTGACAAACACCTCAGTAAATCCGGCCAGAAGTACTTCTCAGGCGATTTTCGCCGGAGGAATTTACCTTCATCAGGTTTGGCTTTTTTGGGTTGCTCCTATTGTGGGGGCAATACTGGCTGGGATTGTTTACAAAAACCTGTCACCTACCAACGAATAATCTGAACCCAGAAAATATTTTTAAACAAAAATTTTTTTCTTACATCCCTTAACCAACAAAAAGATGAAAAAACTAAATGCAGTTGGCTTGGTTGCTTTTTTTGCCTTAGTGTTCACACTTAATGGCAATGCTCAGGAACTTGGTGTCCGTTTTGGCAATTTCTCAGGAAATAATGTAGCCCTGGATGGAGTTTTTGGCTTAGGTAAATTCAGTAGAATTCATGCTGACTTAAGTTTCGGAGGTAACGGTGTGGGTATTGATGCGCTTTGGAATCCGATTTACCGACCAGTTTCGGATAGTGGTTTCAATTATTACGCGGGTTTCGGTCCCTCGTTCTTTCTTGGAGATCCATTTGCATTTGGCATAGCTGGAGAAATAGGAATTGAATATGCCTTTGGTGGGGTTCCGATTGTAATCGGTGCTGACTGGAGACCGAATTTTAGAATTGTTGAGGACACCGACTTCCTAGCCGACCAATTTGGTTTGAACATACGATGGAGGTTTGGTGGAGGAGGAAGCACTACCTCGGATTGATTTAATCATGAGAGCGGGTTTGCCCGCTCTTTTTTTGCCCAAATCCAATTCAATCCTAGCACCTCGCTACAAAAAGATTGGTGAAGTTGTGCTTCTAATATTATTAGGCAGAGGATATTCTAGGGTATATCCAACAGAGCCTGATTCATTGTCGGAAAGAGGAATTCAATAACCCTCCCATTTACTCCCATTACAAAGAAGCCAAACAGTCGCAGCACAGAGCAATTTTTTGGCAAAGAAAAACTTGGTACAGCTCCGGATTTTTTGGGTTGTACCGATAATTGGCGCAATTTTGGTTAGAATCCTTTTCGAAAAATTGTTGCTTTTCGAATAGAATTGAACCCTTATTTTAAATCAATTTCAGCTACACAAATCAATTTACTTATGAAGCTTTTGAAAGTACTTTCTTTAGTTCTCTTTTTGGGCATGTTTGCAGCCTTAGAATCTCAGGCTCAGGAAGTAGGTATCCGGTTCGGAAATGTGAACGGAAACAATGTTGCCCTCGATGGGGTGTTTGCTTTGGGAGAGTTTAGCAGAGTCCATGCAGATGTCAGCTTTGGAAATGACGGAGTGGGAATAGATGCCCTTTGGAATCCGGTCTATGACAATATTTCCTCATCGGATTTTAAATGGTATGCGGGTTTTGGTCCATCACTTTTCCTTTCAGACAATTTCAAATTTGGCGTGGCGGGTGAAATCGGTGCAGAATATCCTTTTTCCGAAGTTCCAATAACCATTGGTCTTGACTGGAGACCCTATTTCATTTTGGTGGAAAACACCAATTTTGACGCAGGAGGATTTGGTCTGAACATCCGTTGGAGATTGAAATAATTACTAACCACAACAGCCGGAGCGGGGAAACCCGCTCTATTTTTTTGTCATGGAATTGATCATCGACGGAGAGTTTTTGCTTGAGAGATTTCCCGGAAAGGGTGGATGGACCTTTATCAGGATCCCAAAGACAATTTTGCCCTCGGGAAAAGCCTTCGGAATGAGCAAGATTAGCGGAAAGATCGATGATTTTGAGTTTGAAGGAAAGAATTTGATGCCCATGGGTAATGGGGTTCTTTTTTTGCCGGTTTCCAAAGCAATCCGAAATGCCATCGGCAAGGAAGAAGGGGAAATGGTAATTTTAAAACTTTTCCGTGAGGGTATTCCAAACAGCATTCCAGACGAACTCATCGCATGTCTGGAAGATGATCCAGGGAAACTCCAACTTTTTAACCAACTCGGTAAGACGGACCAGAAACAATGGATCGAGTATATCTACAGCGCTGATTCGGATGATGTCAAAGCCAATAGGATTGTCAAATTGCTTAATTCTCTTAAGCTAAATCCTTAGAATTCAACAATTATTCCCACAGTTGGTAGAATACTTCCGGCGGGATTTTCAATCAGTTTCAACTGATATCGGCTTGAATCATTTGGATCAATCAAAATGCTGCCTGAATCATCCCGGACAGGAATCAAGATCGGAGCTTGTTCAGCCTGGAAATTGTAGACGTTTTGGATGTCGAGGTACCAGTTGAGATTCCAGCGGTTGAAGTAGTATTTTTTGTCAATCCTGAGATCCAATTGATGAAATGGGTCCAAACGGATCCCGTTGATCTGACTGTAATCCAGGATTCCGGCATTTCTCAGATCCCAGTTGCTGATCAGGCTTGATTCTTCCAGATCAAAAGGGGTGTAGGGCGTGCCGCCCAAAAATCTCCATCTGGCTCCGACTTCCCAGTTTTTGCCAAATCTTTTTCCGGCAGTCAAACTGACGATGAATTTGTTGTCCCAGGATGATGGTACATAACCCTCGGTATTGGGATTGGTAAATTCACTTCTGACCAAAGTCAAAGCCGCGATGCCGTAAAAATTATTGAACAGCCGCTGCTGGGCTAGGAATTCTAAGCCGTAAGCTCTTCCCTCAGAATCAGAAACGACCGGTTCATTTCCGATTACCCCGAAATCTGCTCCCAAATTGGCCAAAGCGATTCCATTTCGGACGGATGAAGGATAGTTGTTATACTTTTTGTAGAATGCCTCGGCAGTGAATCTTCTGTTTTTTTCAGGCACTAAAAATTCAATTCCGGCTATAAGTTGGGAATTTCGGATAAAGCGAACATCATTTTCCTGATTTTCCAGTTCGCCTTCATTGTTTCTGTAACCCAAAACGGTGTAAGGAGGCTTTTGATAATAGATCCCGGCATTTGCTGTGGCGAAAAGATTTGGCCTTAACTGGTAGGAAAAGGAAACTCGTGGACTGATCTGATTCAGGGGGTTGGAGGCAGTCTCGGCAAAGTCCGCCCCATCCATTCTGATGCCTCCGCTTACCAAAAGGCGATCCCCAATGAAGTTTTTACTGCCGGATACAAATGCTCCGTATTGATTGAAAAATGAGGTGGATTCCACATCAATCACTTCCCCCGACGAGGCCAGCGTAGACCGGTCAAAATTGCTGATAAAATACCTTGAATACTGATAATTGAGGCCGTATTTAAGGGTGTATCCTTTTCCGAAAATGCTGTTTTCAGCACGGAATTTATTTTCAGATTCTTGGGAGGAATAATCGAAAAGCAAATTCGCCTCGGAACTTGCGTCATTTCCGGAGTATTTTTTGGACTGGTTGTTCAGCATATTTCGGCTCAGAACAAAAGTCCAATAGCCATTTTCACGAAACCTCTTCAACTTCAGCCCTGTGGCATAATTCCATTGGGTTTGGACTGGAAGCACATCCAGGAGATACAATCGGTTTTCCCGCTCTTCTTCAGTTTCTTCGTCTGGAATATCCTGGTTCAGCTCAAAGTTGTCTATTGCTCCCAGGCCGATGAAGGTCAATTCAGTCTTGGAGTTGAGTTTGGAAGTCGTTTTGAGCTGGAAATCATTGAAGGTCGGCAAAAAGGGTAATCCCAAAAGGCGGAAAAGCCCCTGGAGATAGGATCTTCTGGCAGAGAGTGAATAGGTGGTTTTTTCTGAAATGGGACCTTCATTGGAAAGGGTTAGCTCCGAAGCTCCCACAGTCAACTGAGTGGCCATTTTGTCCCGTCGCCCGTCTTTAAGCTGTACTTCAAAAAATGAACTCATGGCATCCATTCGGTTTGCCGGAAATCCACCCGCAATCAAATCCAGGTTTTTGATCAGATTCACATTCAAAATCCCCACAGGACCGCCTGAAGAGCCTTGAGTCGAAAAGTGGTTGATAACCGGCACCTCGATCTCGTCCACATAAAACTTGTTTTCGTTTGGCGCGCCTCCCCGGATCAGAATATCATTGCGAAAACTCGGAGTACTCGCTACCCCTGGCAAAGCTTGGATCACTCGGGAAATGTCCCTATTTCCGCCTGGATAGCGTTCGATCTCGTTGGTGTTTAGCTTTCTGACCGAAAGAGGTGTTTCTTCAGATCGGGTAAACTCACTGTTGACGACTACTTCGCTGAGATCTGCAGCATCTTCTTGGAGTTGGAAGTCCAACTGGACCGGCCTGGCCAATGTCACCTGAATTTCAAATGCTGTGGAGGATTTGAACCCTACAAAACTCGCTCGGACATTGTATAGCCCCGGAGGGATAGCAGTGATTTCATACATTCCGTTTTCATCGCTGATCGCGCCCAGTTCGGTGTCCAGGATCAGAATATTTGCGAATGCTACTGGTTCATTATTGACAGGATTGAAGACTTTTCCCCGGATGATTCCCTGCGAAAATGCCTGAATAGAAAGCATGAAAAAAGCCAAAACGGCGATACTGACCTTCATGTGATAATGATTTATTTTCAATGGACACATGGAATCTCGCCTGGGGAATATTCATAAATCGGAGTGACATAATGGGTCAAGCTCGATTTCATGTGGTGGTTGGTTTAGGACTAAAATCAAAAATTTGTCAAAAAGTTTAGTCTACAGTTTAGTTTTTGACAAAAATCAACGGATTGTTGCGGATTGTTGCTCTTTTATTTTCCAAAGTCTCCACCAAGGTGTGCCGGGGGAATCATGGTGCTCGTAATGATAACCGAAAAAGTAGCAGCTGATAAACGCCCAAACGTGATTTTTGGACTGTGTATTCGAGTGGTGCTGATTTTCATTTTCTCCCATGTGAGGAAGGTAAGTGCCAAAGTAGAAGAGCTGAAATGTGGAAAGAACTGCAGGCAGCATCCAAAAAACAATTAGATTTTCGGTTGGTAAAAAGAGCTTCAGGATATTGAAAGTCACCGCCATCAATAGAATCTGCCAGATGGTCACATACTGTCTGATAAAGCTGAAATACCAGATCAGGAAATTTCCCGAAGGGTGATAGTCCGGGTCCTTTTCAGTGGCCACAAATCGATGGTGTTCGTGGTGTTTTGGGAATAGCTTTGGGTAGAAATTGTAAGAAAAAAGCAAAGCAGCGATCCAGCCGGTCATGCGGTTAAGTTTTTTATCGGATGACACTACTCCGTGCATGGCATCATGGGCGGTAATAAAAAGCCCGGTGTATAAATGCATTTGGATCAAAATTCCCAAATAAACCAGGGGGTTTGACCAATCAATTGGATAACTCAGCAGGAGAACCAGTGAAAGTGCCCAAAGAAGAATTATTCCCCAACCGATGATCAGTCCTTTGGGGTCTACAGAATTGGAAGGGGTTGGTTGAGCCAAATTCATGGCTAAATCGGTTTATTCAAAAGGCCAGGATTCGTTCTTTTACTTGCTCCATAAGCCACATTGGCGTAGAGGTAGCTCCGCAGATTCCAACAGATTCGTTTTCCTCAAACCAGTCTGACTCTATTTGGTCCGGATTGGATACAAAGTAAGTGTTTGGATTTCGATCTTTACAGACATTGAATAAAACTTTTCCATTCGAGGATTTGGTGCCAGACACAAAGACGATCTTATTGAATTTTTCTGCAAAGTCCCTCAATTCTTTGTCTCTGTTCGATACTTGCCTGCAAATGGTGTCATTGGTATTGACTACGATTCCGTTGTGGCGGAGTGTATTATTGATTTCGTAAAATTTATCCGTGCTTTTGGTGGTCTGACTGTAGAGAGTCAAACTTTTGGGAAGACTGGGAATATCCAGTTCAGATATATCCTGAAAGACGATCGCTTTGTTGTTAGTCTGACCAAGAAGTCCGATTACCTCAGCATGTCCGTGTTTGCCGTAGATGTAGATCGCTTCATCCTTATCAAATGAGTTTTTGATTCTGTTTTGAAGCTTAAGCACCACCGGACAGCTAGCGTCAATGAGGGTCAGGTTATTTTTGATTGCCAATTCGTAAGTAGAAGGCGGTTCACCGTGGGCTCTGATCAGAACTTTTTCGTCAAATAATCCATGGAGGTCGCCGTGGTCAATAATTTTGAGACCTTTTCGTGTGAGTCGGTTGACTTCCTCGTCATTGTGCACAATGTCTCCCAGACAATAGAGATAGCCCTGTTCCTCCAGAATCTCCTCTGCCATTTCGATGGCATAAACCACCCCAAAGCAAAATCCGGAATGATCGTCTATTTGTACCTGGAGATTTTTCATAGCCTATAAACTTCTGAGCTTAGCAATTGTTTTTTGGCTTCGGATCTTTTCGAAGATACTGATATTCAAAAGAAATAAGGTCATGGAATAGATCGAGTCTTCGATTGGAACAGTCCATATCCGGATTCCCAGATTTTCGTCGTTGTTGTAGATAACTACAGGCTCTTCGGTCAATCCTCCGGTGAGAATTCCGTTGCAAAGCATCAGTGGAATTAAATGAACAAGGTAGGCAAACAGAAATCTGCCCAAGTATTGATCATTGAAAATCAGGAAGTGGGCAAGCAATACAGCTGCTCCAACCAGAAAGTTGACCGAAGTGTACCATTTATCCAAATGAAGAAGTCCAAATCCAATCAGCAATGGAACCATGACATAAACAAAAGGTTTTCCATAAGGCTGAAATATGTCCTTGGGGAAAAAATAGATCAGTACTTCATAAATAAACACACATGCAAAAGGAACGATGAAGAAAAACATCCACTCTTCTATGGGTAGATCAAAGTAAAAAATCCCCAAAACATACCTTGAGTTAAATTCCCAAACTCCAATCTGTGTAAACCAATAATCCCAGACGATGAAAAGTGCCGCAGAAATGAACAAGGCTGGAAAAAGCGCATACCATTGGGAAGCAAATCGAATCCGATGCTCAAAAGATTGGGCAAGCGGATACGAAATCGCAAAAAGCATTACTCCCAGATATAGGTATTTTTCCATCAAATAAAACCAAGTTTTGTTTCGAAATAGGTGCCTACCAATAGTGAAAGCTTTTGAGAATTAGGTATTCGGATTCGCTTTTGGGTAATCGTTTCCGCAGGCAATCCTCGGATTTTATCAAACAGCTTTTGATAGTATAAATACGCCACTCTAACTCCAAGTTTTGCCCCGGATGGCAACTGCTCGATTCCTACCAATGACTCATTGAAGTCCTTTTGAATATCAATTTCGATCTGACTTTTGGCTGATTTATCAAATCGGGTAAAATCAACCCCGGGAAAATAAACTCGCCCACGCTCTTCGAAGTCACTTTTTATATCTCTCAGGAAGTTTACTTTTTGGAAAGCCGCGCCAAGTTTGCATGCCGGCTTTCGGAGCCGCTGATACATTTCGGAATTACCTTCGCAAAACACTTTGAGGCACATCAAGCCGACCACCTCTGCCGAGCCATAGATATACTCGTGGTACTTGGAATCATTGTATGTTTTGAAATCCAAATCCATTTCCATGCTGTGTAAAAAGGCTTCGATCAGATCCAGGTCGATTTTATAAGAATTGACAATCAGCTGGAAAGCATGGAGTACAGGATTCAGAGAAATACCTGAATCTATTGCTTCGAAAGTATCTTTTTTAAACCGAGTCAAAAGAGCCTGTTTGTCTTTGCTGTGAAATGTGTCCACGATTTCATCCGCATATCTGACAAAACCATAAATCGCATAAATCGGCAAATGAAATTTCTTGTCCAGGGTTTTGATACCCAGGGTAAAACTGGTGCTGTATCGCTGCGTGATCAAGCGGCTGCATTCCAGCGTGGTTTGGTCAAAAAGTGTAATTGCGTCCATTGCTTTAATATACCTTTTTGTCTAGAGATTGTTTTCTTTCATCACTTCCCTGGCGACTACTCCTCCGGAAATTAAAGACGGAGGGACACCTGGACCTGGGACTGTCAACTGACCAGTATAATACAAGTTTTTGACCTTTTTGTTTTTCAAGGATGGTTTTAAAATGGCCGTTTGGAGCAGCGTATTTGCCAAACCGTACGCATTGCCTTTAAAGGCATGATAATCAGCCTTGAAATCACTGTGTGCATAAGATCTTTTGAAAATCACATGGGAGCGGATTTCCTGTCCGGTGATTTTTTCCAAGCGGTCCATGATAATGTCGTAGTATTTTTCGCGCACCTGCTCCGAATCTTCTAAATCGGGAGCCAATGGAATCAACAAAAACAGGTTTTCCATTCCTTCGGGAGCCACTGTTGGATCGGTAATCGATGGGACAGAGGCGTAAAATAAAGGCTTTTCCGGCCATCTTGGATTTATGTAAATCGCATCGGCATGTGGACCCAAGGGCTCATCAAAGAAAAGATTATGGTGGCGAAGGTTTTTGAGCCGCTTATTTACTCCTAGGTAGAAAAGCAAACTTGAGGGAGCCATCACCCGATTGTCCCAGTATTTCTCTGAGTAATTGCTGTATTTGGGATTGAGCAGATGCCTGTCTACATGGTGGTAGTCGGCCCCTGCAACGACTACATCTGCATGGATTATTTCACCAGATTTCAATCTGATCCTTTTTGCTTCTCCGCTTTCTACTTCGATTTCTTCTACTTCCGCTGAATAGCGGATTTTTACCCCTTTTTCTTCCGCAAGGGCAACCATCCCTTTGATGATTTCATGCATTCCTTTCATTGGGTACCAAGTTCCCAAGGCAATATCCGCATAGTTCATCAGGCTATAAAGAGCCGGAATTTTTTCGGCAGTTTCTCCCAAGAACAATACAGGAAACTCCATAAGCCGGATAATTTTCTCGTCTTTAAAGAATTTTCGGACATGCTTGGACATGGATTGGAATATGTCCATTCGGATCATATCGATAAGTAATCCCGGAGAGGTAAACTCAAACAGTGATCTGCTCGGTCTTTTTACCAGATCGTGGATTCCGACTTCATATTTGTATTTGGCCTGAGCTAGAAACTTGTCCAATTGAATTCCCGCACCGGGTTCGATTCCGTCCAACATTGCTTTGAATTGGCCCAAATCTGCAGGAATGTTAAGGATGTCTTTTTCCCCATAAATGACCGAGTAAGAAGGATCGAGACGGATTAGGTCGTAGTAATCTGAGGGCTTTTTTCCGAAATGTGCGAAGTAACTTTCAAATACATCCGGCATCCAATACCAGCTGGGTCCCATATCAAAAACAAACCCCTGATGCTCGAACTTTCTGGCTCGCCCACCCGGGGTTTCGTTTTTTTCTAAAATGGTGACCAAACAACTTTTTGAATTAGCAAGATGTGTGGCTGCGGAGAGTCCGGCAAATCCCGATCCGATCACCACCACTTGTTTTTGAGCCATAGGATCAGTTTTTATGCTTATATACCATCAAATCTTCTTTGAGAAGTTTGCGGGCAATATGAATCCTATTTTTTACAGTTCCAATCGGGATTTGGATCTTGTCGGCGATTTCGTGGTATTTGAAACCTCTGAAATGCATCAAAAAGGGAGTTTTGTAAACATCATCCAGTTTGTCGATCGCGAACTGAATATCATCCATAGTGAAATTGCCGAATACACCGTTTTCGATCAAAACATCACTGGAATTTAGATAATGAAGGTTATCAGTCGTGTCCACGAAAGTTCCTCTTCTCACCATTCGCTGGTAATTGGTGATGAAGGTATTCTTCATGATCGTGTACAACCAAGCCTTGAGATTAGTGCCTTCGGTAAATTTGTCTTTGTTGGTAAATGCCTTGACCATGGTGTCCTGCAAAAGATCATTTGCATCGTCCACATCTCTTGTCAATTTCATGGCAAAAGGTTTCAACGAGCTGGAAAGCTTGTTTAAGGAATAGCTGAATTCTAGAGTCGTCATGGCTGGATCATTTTGTTTAATCAAATGTAAATAAGATTAAACAAAACGCAAACGATTTGTGGAATTAATTTCCAAAAAGATTAAACAAAAGTGATGAGTGGCAAAAATGTTTTTTGAATTGATGTATATACATCAAAATGGGTTTAATGATTAATTCGAACCATCCTCCAGGTATGGAGGAGATCCGATTTAGTTTTCTTGAGGGATTGAATTGATTTCCTCCAGCAACTCTTTGATGTCTCTTAAATAATTCATCTGCCGGACATTGGGAGGAAGAGAGAGGTCTTGTCCGATAACCTGGTAGCCGGAAACAAGAATCTGGGCAGCAGAAAAACGCACTGAAAGAGCGTTGAGATATTCCTGAGCATATTCTGAGGAAGGAGAAGTAGTAATTACCGTCAGCAAATAGTCAGGTTGGTGAAGTTTATAGACTGACAACAAATCGTCATTTGGGGTACTTTGACCCAAATAAATGACCTTATGGCCATGGGATTTGATCAGGTAGCATGAAAAAAGTAAGGAAATCTCATGTAACTCCCCTTCCGGTAAGAAGAGCAGAAATTTTTTCCCACTCTTGACACTGGCTTGGCCATCAATGGCCACAATCAGTTTTTGTCTGACCAGATTGGAAATAAAGTGTTCCTGTGCAGGGCTGATTGCTCCAGTTTGCCAAAGAACTCCGATCTTGGACATGAAGGGATAAATGATATTAAACATGGTCTGCTCAAAGCCCAACTTTACAATGTTGGATGAAAGCACCATATCAAAGCGGTCCTCATCCATTTCAACCATGCAAATGGTCAAGGCATGGATTTGGTCATCGTGGGTAAGGGAGCGTTCGGTGAGTTTAATTACTTCTTCCCTGATATCCTTGGATGCCATCGAGGCAATTTTGCTGATTTTGAAGCCGTTGTCATTGAGTAAGGCAACATTGAGGATGAGCTTTAGATCCTCATCATCGTAGGTGCGGATATTTGTTCCAGTCCGCTGAGGACTGAGCAAATTATAGCGTTGCTCCCAAATACGCAGTGTGTGCGCTTTGATGCCTGACAATTGTTCTAGATCCTTGATCGAATACGTGCTCACTTTTCTTCGTCTTTAAAGAATTTTTTGGGTACTAAAAACAACCCAAAAGAGACCGCGTCGTCTTTTTGGCTGGTTCGATGATGGGCTTGGTGAGCTTTAAAGATCCCTTTCAGCAATGGATTTTTTGGGCGGTCAAACCATTTTAGCCTTCGGTGAACCCATATATCATGGAGGATAAAGTACAGCACTCCGTAAAGACTGATGCCAACACCGATCCAAAAACGGAAATCCAAGTCATCTACCCCTGAGAAAATCAATAGCAAAGCAATACTTCCAAAAAGAATTGAAAAAAGATCATTCAGTTCAAAAAATGATTTTGAAGGCTGATGATGGGTCTTGTGAATCATCCAAAGAGGTCCATGCATCAGGTATTTATGGATGAACCACCCCGAAAATTCCATTACGGCAAATCCTAGCGCTATAAATCCTATTGCTTTAATCATTATCGACACAACCAGAATTCTGAAGATTTGTTGGATAAATTATTCCAATGTGAGAACTATTTGAAAATTTTTGGCAAAATGTTATTGGTTTTGCCCATTTCAGACTTTCAGGGTAAAATTCAAAACCGTGAAGAACAAGATCATTGCCATCATCAGAAATGCCGAAATGGGATTTGACTTTTCGAAATTAGTTTTGCGATAGATCAGATGGATAAGAAATGATACTCCAAACCATCCGGCGTAGTTGCCTGGAGGTATAATATCAAACTTCCATACCCAAAAATCCAGTGCTACAGCCACAGGCTCAATGATATAATCCATTGCCGTCATAGCCGTGGCTCCCAAAAACGCTGCATAATAATCATTGGGAATTTTGTGAAAGAGAGTTCCCGTAAGATAGCTGAGAATAAACCAATTGACTCCGATGATGATAGGGACGTCCCAAAGCTTTGGGCCCAAAGTGTCTCCATAAACATAGTCTCCAAACAGATACCCGGTATGGATTCCGATCAGCTCGGACCCAAATCCAATCCAGAATGCTGCTGCAGCAAAAATAGGAAAGGCATCGTTCCATCCCCTGTGGAAGAAAAGAATCAGAAAAAGTGAAACTAAAAGCTGGGCTGGAGTCAATCCCAAAAACAAATCTTGGTACTCAGGGAGGCTTAATCCAATGACCCCAACGAGGTGAAGCGCAACGATGATAATTTTTCCAATCAGCAATCTGGAAAACTGGGGTTCCCTGCGGGAAGGGACATATTTATGCATAATCGATTAGAAGGGCGATGTTTCGTTTTGAGATTCCTAACTTTGGACGCCGTTAATTGTTGGCCATAAAAGTAACTAAAAGCAAATTGACTGATTATGATACTCTACAATATCACCATAAACGTAACACCGGACATTGAGGAAGATTTTATTGACTGGATGAAAGGTATTCATATTCCTGAAGTCCTGGAAACAGGCATTTTTCATGAGCATAAGTTTTTTCGACTCCTGCATGATTCTGAGGATGGGACGACCAACTATTGCATCCAGTATTTTACAGAAAGTATCGATCAAATGATGGAATACGAAAAGAAACATGCTGCTATTCTCCGAGCCAAAACCCAAGAACGCTACAAGGATAAGGCTATCGCTTTTAGAACATTGCTCGAAACGATTTGATATATGCCAAACTACCTTAAGTTGATTATCAGCCTTGCCATACCACAACTTGTTGGAGGATTGGGGGCATTTTTTACGATTACTTCCGTTGAAAGCTGGTACTCCACCCTAGTGAAACCATCTTGGAATCCCCCCAGTTGGCTGTTTGGACCGGTTTGGACTTTGCTTTATATATTGATGGGAATAGCCTGCTATCTGATCTGGAAAAGTGATCATCCCCAGAAGAAAGCACTACTGAAACTTTATTTTATTCAGTTGGTTTTGAATGCCCTTTGGTCTCCGGCTTTTTTTGGAATGCATTCGCCACTTTTCGGGCTAATTGTCATTGTGCCCCTGTGGATGGCTATAATGCTGTGCATTTTTAAGTTCAAAAGTCTCAGTACTCTTGCTTCGGGGTTGATGGTTCCCTATTTGCTTTGGGTGACTTTTGCAACTGCGCTGAATACGGCGATTTTGGTTTTAAACTAAATGACCATTATCTTAAAAACACTTTTAACCAAAATTGTTTTTAAGATGAAAAACCCGTTTTTAAATAATTCTATTGGATTTGGAATTGGCCTTTTGCTGATTTCTGCCTGCAATGAAACCAAGCAAGCTGAATCTTCAGCTAATATTCTTGAAAATCTTACTTTTTCAATAGACACCATTTCAGTAGATGTTGGGCAGGAAGTGTTCATGGCAGAGGGGTATTATGCATTTGATCTATCTGCAGATAGATCTACAGTTTATTTTTTTTATGATCCCGACAAAGAAATCCATGAAATAGACCTCAAAGATTTTTCGCTCAAAAGCCGTAATAAATTTGCGCAGGATGGCCCCAATGCAGTACCGTCTTTTGTCAGTGATTTTCAAACATTTCCGTCAGGAGAGTTCTTTTTGGGAGATTTCATGGGAGGTGGGATTCATTCTCTTTCTGGAGAAAAACTTCAACTGGTCTCTTTCCAAAAGGAGGATTATTCAGGTCTGGATTCTCTGAAAGTCAGTATGATCGGAAATTCTGTGCAATTCACTTCTGATAAAAAAATGTTTCTCTCTCTTCCGGTGGAATTTGGAGAGCCATTAGAAGCTTTGGCGGTGGTCAATTTAGAGCAAATGAAGGCGAAAACGTACCCTATACCCGCAATGGACATTACTCGTAAATTTCAAGTCACCTTCCAAAGAGAGAATTCATCCTCGTCTTATGGCGACTTTATCCAGCTTAATCAAGCCAATAATTTATTCTTTTTGACAAGTTCGTCGACTTCGGAAATCTATGTCTATGAAAAGGAAAGAGATTCACTTCGATTATTAAGTTTTCCACACCTGCTGGTCCCAAAACAGAAAACAGGAGATTATATCACAGAAGTAGATTCAAGGGAAAAACAACTTGAAATCGCAAAGTCAATGAGCAAGGAGATTTCATTTTTAGACTTCCATTGGGATGAAACGAGAAAGAGATATTTCCGATTTGGAAAGATGAATCAGGAGTATACTGAAGAGAACATGCCTAAATCGGCTGATGTTTTTCTGTTTATCTACGATGAAAATCTCAAACTCTTGGGTGAAAAAAAGTTGGAAGGATTAGATGATATATCTTACTTCAATTTTTTCAGTGGGGGTAAGTTCTTTGTTTATCACGTGACAGATGAGGTGCCGGCGTTTATTGTCATTGATTTTGAGTTTTAATAAATCAAGTGCAAAAACAATAATCTCTCAAATGATTTTTTCTCAACTTGAAGCAATCGGAGTTAATATATGACGCAAAAAAACCAGCCCAAATGAATTGAGCTGGTTTGATATTAATCGTTTCGTTAAAATTAATCCTGTACGCTAGTAGTTACAGTTGGAGCCTCTTTGGTCCAGGAGCTCACATCTAGTTTCCGTGGTGTTGGTAGGATTTCATCCAAGGAATTTCCATCGTATACCCGACCGTTTTTCACCACGTGGGTAATGGAATTGGTGTTTCGGATATTTTCAAGGGGATTTTTATCCATGATTACCAAGTCTGCCAATTTTCCTGATTCGATGCTTCCAAGATCTTTGTCCAGGCCCAAAGATTCGGCACCGAGGATCGTAGCTACTTTGATCGCATCGAGATTGCTCATGCCACCGCTGGCCACTGACCAAAGCTCCCAATGGTAGCCAAGTCCCTGCAATTGCCCATGAGATCCCACTCCAGCTAGTCCACCTTGAGTAACGATTGAATTGACACCTTTGGCGTGCTTCTGGAATACATGATCTTCGGGTGCAAACCAACCTCCAAGACCACTTGCTCTTCTTCTAGCTTTGGAATTAAGTTCATTATAAGGAGTAAACCGGTTCAGTTTTGGATCGTGAAGTGGACTTTCTGTGGTATAATAGAAATTTTCAGCCCAAGGTCCTCCGTAGGCGACAAGCAAAGTCGGGGTATAAGCCATTTTGCTCTCGGCAATGGTTTTAGTCACGTCACTGTAAAGTGGGTGGATCGGAATGGCGTGCTCATGTCCAGGATATCCATCAAACAGTTGGGTCATATTGAGTTTGTAATCCAAACCACCCTCAGTTGTTGGCATCAATTTTTGCTCATTGGCAGCCATAATTACCCACTGACGATGCTGACGGTTGCCCACCAGATACATCTTGATGTACTGCGTATTGTAATACTTGCTATACTGCTTCAGAACATTTTTGGTTTGATCCAGAGATTTCATGTTGTACATCCAATAGCCGACACCAGGTCCGGTGGAATAAACTCTCGGTCCCGGTACCATCCCAGCTTCCACCATATCTCCATAGGTCAATACATCGGTAGTTGCAGTCTGGGGATCTCGGGTGGTCGTCACTCCGTAAGCCAGATTTGCTGCGTAAATCCAAACTGAGTTTTTGTGTAAACCCCAAGTTGGCCACATGTGCGCGTGGGTGTCTATGAAGCCAGGAGTGATCGTTTTTCCTGAGGCATCAATGACTTTTGCGTTTCCTGCATCCAATGTTCCTGTGGGCCCGACTGCTTTGATCCGGTTATTTTCTATCAGAATATCTCCGTTTTCGATGACTTCCGATCCTTTCATTGTCACAATCCGGGCATTTTTCAAGAGAATATTTCCACTCGGTGTATCCTTGGCAAAGTAGACTTTTACCTGATTTTCAGCCGGCTTGTATGTTTCCTTTTCTTTTAATTGAGCTTTGTGAATACTGTCAGCCTTGAACTTTTCCTTGTCAGCTTTAAATAGGGAATCGATTCGTTTTTTATCTGCTTTTGCCAGAGA